>DATJAA010000297.1:0-3345 GCA_035516815.1 Acidimicrobiia bacterium
TCCGTACATACGCGCTTCGCGCTCGGCGAGCGCGAGCACGAACGCGACGGCCTTGATGTCCGCGATGCAGATCGGGCGAAGCACGAGCACGCCGCGCATCGCGCGATGACCACACCGCACGCGCTCGGGTCCGTGGCGGAACCGGGTGGCCGGCTCGCTCGCGAGCTCGGCGACCCAGTCGACGGCCTGCGTGGGCGTGAGAGCGACAGGTCCGGCGTTCCGACACTCGCGAAACATCCCCGCGCACAGCGCGTTGCGGCTCTGCTTCGGATCGAGCACGACCGGCGAACCGTCGACCGTCGGGAACGTGTGAAGGCCGCCCGGCGTGTCGGTGGTCGCGAGCCGGTAGAGCCGGCTCGGATCGATCTTCTCGCCGACCGCGATGAACTTGCCGGCGCGCTCGACGCAGTTGGGATCGAGCGCGTCGATCCGGAACCGCTGCGGTGGACGGCACGCGTCGATCTTGGGGCCGTCGTCGGGTCGACCCTGATCGTCGCGCTGCGGCAGCGTGCGCATCCATGCTGCGAGCTCGTCGAGGTCGGAGAACCGCTCGGCCGCCTCGACGATCGACGGCTCGTCTTCGGCGACGAGCTCGACGATTCGGTCGGTGAGCGGACCGAGACACGCGCGGTCGTTATGCGGAGCGCCGATCATGTTCGTCCTCCTGGTAGTAAGGGCCGGTGACGCGAACGCCGCCATCGAGCACGAGGGCGTGTCGCACGGCGCGGACCGATAGGCCGGTGCACCCCGCGATCTGCGCGATCGAAAAGCGCTCGGTGAAGTACATGCGCCGGATGAGCTGACGGACATCGTCGAGCAGTAGCGGCATCACTCACTCCTCTCCGGGCCGCGCGTCGGGCGCAGCTTGGCGATCATCGAGCGGATCGTCACGACCGCCTCGTCGACGGAAAGCGTGGCCAGCTCGGCCAGGTAGTCCGTCAGCACGTCGGCGTCCATGCGCATGATCGCGTTCTCGGCGATCGCACGTTCCTTCGGCGATAGGCGTTCGCGGATCTCGTGCAGGTGCTCCCACTGCTCCGCCGTTGGCGAGAGCGCGGCGTTCCGCGGCCCCTGCTCGCTACTCGCGACTGGGAGCGCGGTACCGGTCGAGGCCGGCGAAGCCGAGGCAGGCGCCGTGGCCGCGGTCGCTGGAACCGATGCGGCTGCAGTGGTTGCCTTCATGGATCCCGCTGTGGTGGCCCCGGCCGACGCGGATGCACTGGTCGCGCTCGCCGTTTCCGCTGCAGGCGCTGGGGTGACGCTTTCCGCGCTCGGTGCCGGCGGAGTTGGCGTCCCGCTCTTGCCCGATGTCGCCTGCGAGCTCGCGGCGGCAGCAGGTGCCGGCGAGCTCGACCCGGCGGCGGCACCCGCAGACTCCGCGCTCTGGCTCGGCGACGCGGCACCATCGGCAGCGAACGCCTGCACGGGCGGAGGATTGGGTCCCGCCGCCGGGGGCGGCGACTTGGACTTCTTAACCATGGTGATGATCTGCTCGTAGAGCAGCTCGCCGAGCTTCGGCAGGAAGGGCTCGACCATCTTCAAGATCGGGCGCCACGCCGCCCACGGATCGGGCTCCGGGGCCGGCTCGAGCTCGTCCTCGTCGTCATCCGCGTTGTCGTCCTCCTCCTCGCGCGCGTCACGCTCGGCCGCCGGTGCCGGCGGCCGGAACGGAGCGCGCAGGATCTCGGCGCTCGCAGCCATGATGCTGGCTTGCTGCGTCGCCATCGTCTTCATCACGTCCGCGTGGATCGCGAACATGTGTTCGATGATGATGAGCGGGTTGATCTCGCCGTCGTCGGTCAACGACGCGTTGCGCGTGAGATCGATCGAAACGTAGGCGGGCTGCGCGTCGTCGATCTCGACACCGTCGTCGTCGCACTGATCGAGGCGGTACAGACCGGGCACGTTGCCGACGGCCTTGCGGAACTCGGCGTATTCGGTCTCCGCGGCGATGTAGAGCGGGTTGCCTTCGCCGTCGAGCACCTGGCAACACGTCCCCCGCGCGGCGGGGTTGCGGAACATCCGCACCAGGAGCTGGGTCGTGCGGCGGTGCCACGCGAACGGTTTGCCTTGCTTGTCGAACGCGAGCGGCGACATGGGCACTCCCTGGATGCAGTAGGGGCATGGCGACGCGCAGCGCGCGACGCGCGAACCTCGTCGTGCCGCCTTCACGGTCACGCGATCGAGGCCTTCACTCAGTAATGCTCTTCAAAAGGGCTCAGCGAGGAAACTCGACGAAGATTCTTGGCACGCATCTTCTTCGAGGGTGCCGCACGACGACTCGTCCGGTGGGCGGACGACGAGGCGCAGCACGTCGACGATCGCGCGCGCGTCGTTCCGATCAGGCGGAAACGCGAGATCGGGTCGCGGCGAAATCGTAACGGACGTTTCGCGAGACAACTCCGCGAGCGGGCTCGCGAACCCGCTCGCATGCCGCACCTCGTCGACAAAATGCGTCGACGATTTCAGTTGGCTATTTCAAGACCGCCTCGGGATCAATGAGTTAGGTCCGATTACGATTTGTCGTCGGGCGTCGATCCGCGCCCGTGTGCAACCGATCTGGTCGGCACGCTGTCGAATGAGAGATACGTGACAAGCAACGGGCCGTGGATCGCTGTGCAGATCCGAAGGGCACGTGTCACGATCTCGTCGCCGTGGTGCTTGCCGATGCGTCGCGAGTCTCGCCGACGAACTGCCAACGCGTCATCTGCGCCATGTGCGACACGCAGCGATGCCTGACCGCATCGCGCGTTCAGCTTGCACGACATGAATCGTCGACGGGAGCGTGTCACGCTTCTCGTCGTATGGCCGTAGCGAAGGATGGTGATGGATCGGATCGGCCCGGGGGTCCGCCGCCCGAGGCCAGCGCGCTCGAAGCGACGGCGGCGAGCTCCTCTGCGTCGATGCGCGTGCACACGATGACCGATGTCGACAGGGCGCCTGTCTCATCGGAGACGGTGGCGAGTTCGCGAACACAAACATACGAGACGACCGACGACGAGCTGGCGCGAGCGCTGCGCGAGCAGTTCACGCCGCGAGTAAACACCGAGCTGCGGCGGTACGCCGAGTACCGCGCGCGCATGGTGCGCGCCGCCGGTCGCGTGTGCCCACCACCCGAGAGATACGCGCGCGACCTTGTTCACGACGCGTACGCCGACACGTGGTCGGGCGAGCGCGTGTGGGATCCTGGGCGCTGTTCCCTCATCGATCACCTACGCGGCGTGATCGACTCGCGTACGTGGAATGAGATCAAGGCCCCACGCAAGCACGTTTCGCTCGACGCGCGGCGAATTGCGAATGATGACGACGATCGCGTCGGTGACGAGCTGCTCGAGCTCGAAGACA
>DATJAA010000298.1:0-9770 GCA_035516815.1 Acidimicrobiia bacterium
ACATGCCGAGGTCCTGTCCGGCGGCAAACGCAGAGGCGACGCGGGCTTCTTCTTCGAGCCGACGGTCGTCGCCGGCCTGAAGCAAGAGGACGAGATCGTGCAGCAGGAGGTGTTCGGACCTCTGATCACCGTGCAGCGCTTCACGGACGTGGCGGACGCGCTTCGAGACGCGAACGGGACCGACTATGGGCTCTCATCGAGTGTCTGGACGCGCGATCACGCCAATGCAATGCGTCTCTCCGCCGCGCTCGACTTCGGGTGCGTCTGGATCAACACGCATATCCCGCTCGTCGCGGAGATGCCGCACGGCGGGTTCAAGCACTCGGGCTACGGCAAGGATCTCTCGATGTACGCGCTCGACGACTACACGCGTGTCAAGCACGTCATGAGCTCGATCGAGTAACGCGGTCAGGTTCGAACGGCGGCACCGAGGGCGTCGAGCCCTTCGTCGAGGAGCGTGTGCTCCAGCACGAGCGGCGGGAGCAGGCGTACGACGTTCCCGAGGGTGCCCGCGGTGAGCACGATCACGCCCTGTTCGTGGCAGCTCGCACAGATGCGCTTGGCGCGGTCCGCGTCCGGGCTGCCGTCGTCGTGGACCAGCTCGATCGCGACCATCGCACCGCGGCCGCGCACGTCGCCGATGCCGGCGACCTCACGCTGCATCTCCCGCAGCCGTGCGAGCATGCGATCACCGAGCTCTTGGGCCCGCTCGACGAGCTGTTCCTTCTCGATCACGTCGATCGCCGCGAGCGCGGCGGCGCACGACACCGGATTCCCGCCGAACGTGCTCCCGAGCCCGCCCGGGTGAACCGCGTCCATGATCTCGGCCCGGCCGGTGACCCCGGCGATCGGCATGCCGCCGCCGAGCCCCTTGGCCGTCGCGACGAGGTCCGGCACGACGCCCTCGTGCTCAGTCGCGAACCATGCGCCGGTACGGCCGAATCCCGTCTGCACCTCATCGGCCACGAACACGACGCCGTTCGCGCGGCACCATTGCGCGATCCCCTGCAGCCAGCCCGCCTCGGGGACCACGAAGCCGCCCTCGCCCGCGATCGGTTCCACGACGACGCACGCGATCTGCGACGCGTCGACGCTGGCCTCGATCCACGCGATCGTCTCCTCGAGCCCGCCGGCATTGCGGTACGGGTAGGAGAAGGGGGCGCGGTACACCTCGGGGGCGTACGGACCGAACGACTTCTTGTACGGCACGACCTTGGCGGTGAGCGACAACCCGAGCAGGGTGCGGCCGTGGAACGCCTGGTCGAACGCGACGATCGCGGGCCGGCCGGTTGCGGCACGCGCGATCTTCACCGCGTTCTCGACTGCTTCGGCGCCCGAGTTGACGAGGACGGAGCGTTTCTCGTGGTCGCCCGGAGTGCGCGCCGCGAGCTCCTCGCACACCGAGACGTAGCCCGCGTACGGCGTCACCTGGAAGCAGGTGTGCACGAATTCGGCCGCCTGTTTCGCGATCGCCTCGACCACCGCGGGATGGGAATGCCCGACGTTCACGACTGCGATACCCGCGCCGAGGTCGATGAGACGGTTGCCGTCGATGTCCTCGACGATGCCGCCTTGGGCACGCTGCACGAAGACGGGCAATGTCGTGCCGACGCCCGCAGGCACCGCTCGGTTCCTGCGTTCCCAGAGCTCGCGCGATCGCGGACCGGGGATCTCGGTAACGAGCTTTCGTTGCTGTTCCATGGCGACCTCCGGGCTACGCGAGCGCGGTCGCGTCGATCGCGCCCGCCCCGCGACGGGCGGCGCGGACGCTGAACGCGCCGCCGATTGCAAGGAGCACGAACGAGAAGAGCAGGACGAACGTCGAAAGCGCGTTGATCGACGGCGACACCCCGAACTTCAGCTGACCGAAGATGTAGAGAGGCAATGTGGTGGAACCCGGGCCGGACGTGAAGAACGTGATGACGACGTCGTCCAGTGAGATCGTGAACGCGAGCATCGCGCCCGCGAATATTCCCGGCGCGGCCAGCGGCAGGACGATGCGCAGGAACGACTGCAGGGGTGTCGCCCCGAGATCGGCCGCCGCCTCGACGAGCCGGTTGTCGAACGAAGAGAGCCGGGCCTTCACGACGACGACGACGAACGCGATGCAGAACGTGATGTGCGACAGGATCACGGTGGTCAAGCCGAGCTCCTGGTGCGCGAACTTGACGAAGAAGACCAGCAGCGAGATGCCCATGACGACTTCGGGCATCACGAGGGAGATGAAGACCAGACTGTTGTAGCCGGCGCGGCCGTGAAACTTGAACCGCGTCAACGCGAAGGCGGCGAGTGTACCGATGATCGTCGCGACGATGGTGGCCGTGATCGCGACTTTCAGCGTGTTCCGGAACGCCTGCAGCGCATCGTGATTGTGCACGAGCGCGTGGTACCAGTGCGTCGAGAATCCAGTCCAGTCGGTGCCGCTCCGGGCCTTGTTGAAGCTGAACGTCACGAGCACGACGATCGGCGCGAACAAGAACCCGAATACGAGCACGGCGTGCAGCTTGAGGTACCGCGGTCGGAGCGCGCTTTTTGCGGGCTTTGTTCTCACAGCGCTTCTTCCCCGACGCGCCGGAGATAGACGAAGACCCCGATGAGGATGAACGCAGTCAGCAGGATTGACATCGACGACCCGAGGGGCCAGTTCTGCGTACCGCCGAATTGGTCGGCGATCGTGGTGCCGATCATTTGCGTCCGCACGCCTCCGAGCAGTTCGGGTGTGATGAAATCGCCGACCGCGGGGATGAACACGAGCAAGACGCCGGCTACGAGCCCCGGAGCGGTGCTGGGCAGGATCACCCGGAAGAAAGTGGAGATCTTTCCGTGTCCGAGGTCGTAGCTCGCCTCGACCAGTGCCTTGTCCATCCGTTCGATCGACGCGTACAGCGGAAGGATCATGAAGGGAAGGAAGCCGTAGGTCAGCCCGAGGATCACCGCCGACGGATGATTGAGGAACTCGTGATTGCGACCCAGGCCGACGTCGCCGAGCAGGCGGTTCAGCAGCCCGTTGCGCTGCAGGATGAACTGCCACGCGTACATACGGATCAGGTAGCTGGTGAGGAACGGGATGATGACGAGCACGAGGTACACGTTCCGCAGCCGCCCGCCGAACCGTGCGATCCAGTAGGCGAGCGGGAAACCCAGGACCACGCACAGCAGGGTCGAGATCGCGGCGTACTCGATTGATCGGATGAAGATCGGCAGATAGATCGTGTTGAGCGCCTCGGTGTAGTTCGACCAGATGAGGTGACCCCACGAGAAATGCACCGGGTCGATGATTCCGCGCTTGCCGAGGCTGTACCCGACGATGATCGCGGTCGGAATGACGAGCAGGAAAGCAAACCAGACGCTCGTCGGAAGAAGTAAGAGGTTGGCCTTGAGCCAGTTGGGAAGTCGCCGCCGGTGTGCGTGTTGCTCGCGCGCCGGCGGCGGGTCGGCAGCCGCGACGCTCAAGCCGACTTCACCTTGTCCCAGCGGTCGGCGTACTCGATCTCGTTCTCTCCGAGATCCTTCTGGAAGGGGAGTTTCGCGAGGACGCTGGCCGGCGGGTAGATCAAGGGATTCCCGGTGATCGACTTGTCGATGTACGGCTCCGCCGCCTTGTTGGGGCTGCCGTACTGCACGTAATTCGTGAGGGCGGCGCCGACCTTGGGCTCGAGTATGTAGTTCATGAAGGTCTCGGCGTTCCGTGGATGCGGCGCGCCTTTCGGGATCGCCATGTTGTCGACCCACGAGAACGCGCCCGACTTGGGGATCACGTACTGCACATTCTTGTTGTCGGTCTGGATCTGGAAGACGTCGCCCGAGTAGGCCTGGCACAGCAGGAGCTCGCCGCTCTTCAGCGGGTCCTGGTAGTCGGAGGTGATCGATTTCACCTTCTTCTTGAGATCGATCAGGTACTTCTCGGCGTCGTCGAGTTGCCCAGTGTCGAGCGTGTTCGGATCGTGCCCGAGTGCGAACAGTGCCATCGCGAACGCGTCACGCGCTTCGTCGAGGAACGCGCTCTTGCCGTTGACCGCGGGAAGGTTGAACGCGTCCCAGTCGGTGACACTGCCCCCGACCTGGGTCTGGTCGAATCCGATTCCCGTGGTGCCCCACTGCCACGGGATGGAGTAGAGGTTCCCCGGGTCGTAATCGGCAGTCCGGAACCTCGGGTCGAGGTTGTTGATGTTCGTGATCAACGAGAGGTCGAGTGGCTGGAGCAGATCTGCGTGCTTCATCTTCACGACGAACGCGTCGGTGGGGACGATCAGGTCGAAGCCCGTGTCGCCGGTGCGCATCTTTGCGAAGAGTTCGTCGTTCGAGTCGTAGTTGTCGTATGTGACCTTGATCCCCGTCTCCTTTTGGAAGTTCGGGATCGTGTCGTCGGCGATGTAGTCGGTCCAGTTGTAGAAGTTGAGGACCTTCGCCTCGGGCTTGTTGGAGAGCCTGAACGGCGTGCTCCCGCCGGCGCTGCCCGTACCCGCGCTCGAGTTGTTGCCACTGCTGCCGCATGCTGCCGCGAAGCCGGCCGCGCCCATGAACGCCATCGTCCGCACGAACGTACGCCGGCTGAAGTGCGGAGACGCGGTGTCCCAGATGAAGGCGAGGGAGACGCGTTCGGGTTCGCTCATGCTGACAGCTCCTTTTCGAGCGCGGGTTCGTCGGTGAGTACGACGTTGAACTCGGGATTCCAGACGAGGCGCGTGCGCGTGCCGGGTACGCCCGCGTCGCTGACGCGTTCGCTGTTCTGGCGGAACACGACGAGGGTCGTGCCCGCGTCGGTCTCCACCACGAGTTGGGTCGATACGCCCTGGTAGACGACATCCACGACCATGCCGGCGATCGTGCACAACCGCTCGGCGACCGGCTCCGCTACAGGGACGATGCTCAACTTCTCGGGCCGGACCGTGAACGCAAGTTTCTCGCCGACGCTGACGGATCGATCGGCCGGCGCGGGGACGAGCAGCCGATCGCCGGGGGCGGCCTCGACCTGCAGGAATTCGCCGGCCCGGCCGACGACGGCGGACTCGATGATGTTCGACGTCCCGATGAAGCCGGCGACGAAACGGGTCGCGGGCCGCTCGTAGATGTCTTCGGGATAGCCGATCTGCTCGACCTTGCCCTGCGACATGACCGCGAGCCGGTCGCTCATGACGAGCGCTTCTTCTTGGTCGTGGGTGACGTACACGAAGGTGACGCCGACCTCGCGCTGGATGCGCATCAACTCGAGCTGCATCTGTTTGCGGAGCTTCAGGTCGAGCGCGCCCAGCGGCTCGTCGAGGAGGAGGACGGCCGGTTCGTTGACGAGCGCCCGGGCGAGCGCCACGCGCTGCTGCTGCCCGCCGGAGAGCTGGGACGGCCTGCGATCGTCGTAGCCGCGCAGTTGCACGAGGTCGAGGTAGCGCTTCACGCGGTCGCGGATCGCGCTCTTGGACACGCGCTTGCGGCGAAGACCGAAGGCCACGTTGTCGGCGACGGTGAGGTGGGGGAAGAGTGCGTACGACTGGAAGACGGTGTTGACGTTGCGCTTGTAGGGCGCGACGCCAACGATGTCGGTTCCCGTCAGCTCGACCCGCCCGAGGTCGGGCTCTTCGAATCCCGCAATCATGCGCAGGGAGGTGGTCTTGCCACATCCTGACGGGCCGAGCATCGAGAAGAACTCACCGCGCCCGACGGTGATGGTCACGTTGTCGACGGCGACCATCTCACCGAAGCGCTTGGTGACGCCGTAGAGGCCGACTTCGACTGGTGCTTCGGGATCCGTCACCCCGCCTCCTGCAAGCAAACGTGTATCGCCGGGCACCATCGCAGATGCGAGGGCACCCCGCAAACGCGATCATGCCTCCGCGCGGGCGCTCGCGCGCTGCTCGGCGTCTTCCGACCGCGCGACACATTGCCGGTACCCGCATCGTCGGGCCTGACGCTGCGATATTCGTAGGGGGACCAGGTTCGCCGGCCACCCGTCGGTCGGACGGCCGGCTAAGCCGGGAACGCGTCGGTCGGGAACGCGAACACTTCGCCACGGCCACTGCGGGCCAACGACTGGTAGTTGCGGGACGCGAACCACCAACGTCCGCCGGACCGGCGGTACTCGTCCTGGTAGACGCCGAACGCCTGCGTCGCGTGTCCCGACGCCGCGTCCTGGCGCAGCTCGCAGATGTAAAGACGCGCGGTGGCACGATCGGCATCGCCGCCGGCCCGCAACGCGACCCGCGTGCTCAACGGGACGAACTCGAAGAACTCGAACCGTTCGACCGCGGTACCGATGAACTCGCCGAGCTGTCGGGGCCCGGTCAGCTCGATGACGGGATTGGTCACGGTGTCGACGCGAACCGGCGCGTCCGCCAGGAACATGTCGTCGAACTCCGCCCACGCCCGTCGGGTCACTGCATCGGCATACGCGTTCTGCAGACGTGTGATCGCGACGTAGTCGATCGTGTCCTGCAGCGCGTCCGGCGTGCGGTCACCCATTGGGCCGCGAGAAGTCGCGATTCGGGTGCTTCGGCGGCATCGCGACGTCGGGGACCTTGCACTTGCTCTCGCGCATGTCCTCGAGCACGTGCACCATGTTGAGGAGGTCCTCCTCGTAGCGGAACCTTCCGTTTCCGGCGTAGATCAGCGTAGAGACGCCCGACTGCTCGTAGGGCCGCCCATCGGTGCGCTGACCGGGGAGGAGCTGCTTCCACTTGATGATTACATTGTCGCCTTCGATGGCATAGAACTCGACGGGGAACTTCCAGTCCTCGAGCCCGACCATCGCGTCGCCGAACACCGTCGCCCGCATCTCCTCGATGCCCTCTACCCGTCCCCACGCGGGATCGATGAACACGGCGTCGTCGGTGAAGTACTGCGCGAGTGCACTCCAACCGGCGTCGCCGGCGTCGATCACCTTGCGCGTCTCGATATAGCGCTCGACGGTCGCGGCGATCTCGTCCCGGGGAAAAGGCATGGTCTCGGCCTCTCTGATCATGGTCGGCTTGGAATCTAGGCGGTGGGCGTGTCGGCGATGACGGCGATGATCTCGTCGCCGTAGCGCTCGAGCTTCGTCGGGCCGATGCCGGTGCAGCCGGCGAGGTCGGCCAGCGACTCGGGCCGCCGGTCGGCGATGCCCTCGAGGTGCGCGTCGCTGAGCACGATGTACGCGGGGACCCGGTCGCTCGCGGCGCGTTGCCTGCGCCAGGCCTTGAGCGCCTCGACGAGCTGCGGTGAGGCGTGTGTGACGGGGGTGGACCGTCCGCGAACCAGTTGTGCGCGCCGGCCGTCGCGCTCGACCCGCTCGCCGTAGGGGATCACGACGCGCGTGCCGCCGTGCTCCTCGAGCACCGCGGCGTCGACGCGCAGTTCGACGATCGGTCCCGTCGATCCGGCGAAGGTGACCTCCAGCCCGACCTCGGCGTCGATCGTCGTCCGCCCCCGGGGCCGCGCGGGCAGGCGCGGCTCGGCCGCCGCAGGTGTTTCGACGCCTCGCGCCGGTTCGCGCGGCGCCGGTTCGGCCGGGGCGAATTTCGCGAGCTCGTCGAGGAACGGACGGCGCGCGGTCGCGTCGGCGAGCACGTGCACCGCGGTGTCGGCCCGCGTGATCGCGACATGGAAGATGCGGCGCTCCTCCTCGATGTCGTCGGCGAGCGCGTGGGGCATCAGGCCGTCGTGCGCCCCGAGCACGACGATGTACGGCCACTCCATCCCCTTCACGCGGTGCACGGTCGACACTGCAACGCCTTCTGCCGACGCGGGTTCGTTCGCGCCCCGGAGGCGCGTCCGCAGCCACGGCTCGAACGCGGCCGGCTCGGGTTCGTTCGTCGCCACCGCGATGAGCGCGTTGAGATCGTCGCGGTGGCTCGCGTCGGGCGACTTACCCGAGAGATCGAGCGTGGCGAGCGCGGCACCGAGTCCGATGTCGTCGCGGACGCGGGTCAGCAGCTCGGCGGTGGTGGCGTTACCGCTCGCCGCTCGGCCCAGTGCCTCGAGCTCGTCGCAGAACATGTCGAACTTCGCCGCCGCGGTGCCGCTCAGCGCGTCGGACTCGCGGCGCAGCTGGGGCAGGCGCCATTGGCGCTTGCGCTCGAACCGCTGCAGCACCTCGCGTCGCAGCGATCGGCTCGGCCGCCGGGCCGCGACCGCGAGATCGGAACCATGGAAGGCGGCGTCGTCGCCGACCGCGACCGCGAGCCGGAGGTAGGCGAGCGCGGTGCGTGTGCCCGTGCGGTTCAACACGGCGACGCTCACCGGCGTCCAGCACGGAACCGCGGCCTCGCCGAGCAGGAGCTGCGTCGGGAGCAGCACCGAGTTGACCCGGCTCAACACCGCGATCTCATCGGGCCGCGCCCCGGCGGCGAGCCACGACGTGACGCGTCCCACGGCCGCGGCCGCGAGTTGCTCCGGGGGAGTCGTGACGATCGCGAGCTCGTCGGCGGCCGCGCCGGATTTGGCCGCCACGATCTCCTTGTCGATGCGGCGGCGGTTGTACGAGAGGAGGTTGCGGGTCACCTCCACAACCCGAGCCGGGCAGCGGTAGTTCGTCGCGAGCGCGTGATGCGCGCCGCCGGGGAAGTAGCGGTCGTAGTTGATGAGGAACTCGGGGTCGGCGCCCGCGTAGCCGTAGATCACCTGGTCGTCGTCGCCGACACCGAACACGTCGTAGCCGGGCGCGCCGACGAGGCGCAGCAGCAGAAGTTGCGCCGGCGTGAGGTCCTGGAACTCGTCGACGAGCAGGTGCCGGGCCTCGCGTTGGAACGCGCGGCGGAGCTCCGGCGCGCGCAGCAGGACCTCGATCGCGCCGAAGATCTGTTCGTCGTGATCGATGGCACGGTCGGCGTGGAGCTTGTCGCGGTACTCGTCGAACATCGCGCCGAACCCGGCGACGTCGTCGCGCTGCGCCTCGACGACATGCGGGTCGACGAGGCCGAGCCGGACCTCGCCCAGAGCCTCGAGGTATGGCGCGTACATGTCGGTGTTCGCTCGGGGCTTCACCGGAACGAGTGCTTCGATGCGTCGCCGCATCTCCCATTCGTCGATCAACGCGGTGCTGCCGCTGTCGCGGCGCAGCACGTCGTTGCCGAGCGCATGCAGCGTGCGCACCCGGCGTTGCGTGCGCTCGGGCATGCCGTCGAGCCGGGCTCGCATCGTGTCCTTGGCTCGTACGTTGTACGCGACCGCGGTGATCGAACCCTCGCTCCAGCCGCGTGCCACGAGGAGCCGGAAGCGCTCGGTGAGCACGCGCGTCTTGCCGGATCCCGCGGGCGCGATGACGCGGGCTGCGCCGGAGTCGTGCAGCACGGCCGCGAGCTGATCGGCGGCGAGGTCGGCGCTCGGCGCGGCGGCGCGATCGGGAGTGAGGATGCCCTGCTCGAGGTTGTTGCGATGGACGAGCGCATGACCGGGCGGGACGGGCGTTGCCGCGGCACGCGGACCGCCGTCGCACCACACCGGCGTGCCGTCGACCAGCGCGACATCGGCCCCTTCGACATCGACCGCGCCGAGCCGCTTCGCTTCGACCGCCGGACCCCAGACCATGCGGCCGACGCGGTGGTCGTAGTTGTTCGCGCGCGCGAGGAAGTAGAGGCGTTCGCGTTCGAACTCGAAGCGAGGCGACAGCGCATACGCAGGACGGTTCGGACCGGCTTCGGGCGCGCGCAGCTCGTCGGGCGAACACCGCAACTCGACGACGACGGGGATGCGCTGTGACCAGCGCTGCTGCAGCGCGTCGAGTGCGGGAGCCGGGTCGCGCAGCGTCGTGTCGTCGACGACGATGCGATCCACGCCCGACCAGGGTTCCGGCGCGTCCGCGG
>DATJAA010000299.1:0-7270 GCA_035516815.1 Acidimicrobiia bacterium
ACCTGCTGTGGGCCGTTCAGCGCGCGTTCACCGGCGAGCCCGACGACGAGAACCGCGCGACCCCCGACATCGGCATACGCGAGGTCGTCACCGTCGTCCCGTTGCTGGGCTTGTCGCTCTTCCTCGGCTTCTACCCGAAGCCGGTCCTCGACCGCGTCCAGCCATCGGTGAACGCGCTCATCCGTCACGTCGAGCTGAACAGCAACTACAAGGCACCGAGCGTGCCCGCGCCGGCTCCGGTCGCGACGCAGAACGAGGGGGCCGGGAAGTGATCGGCGCGACGATCGCTCATCCGCAGGTCGACTGGTACGCGATTGCTCCGGAGATCGCGCTGTTCGCGGCCGCGATCTGCATCGTGATCCTGCGCGCGGTCGCCCGCCACAATCCCCGTGCCCACGAGATGTCGTTGCTACTCGCCGTCGGTGGCGTCGCGAGTTCGGCGATTTTCACGGGCGTTCAATGGGCATTCGTCCACTCGAACGGTCCTTACCAGGCCTTCGTCGGCACGGTGGGTCCGGGCAAGGTAACCGGCCTCGTCGCCGTCGACGGCTTCGCGGTGTTCGTGCAGTCCGTGATCCTCGGCGCGACCCTGCTCGCGCTGCTGGTATCGGGCGGCTATCTGAAACGGGAAGGTCTCGAGAGCCCGGAGTACTTCGCGCTCATGCTCTGCTCGGCAACGGGCATGATGCTGATGGCATCGGCGAACGACCTCATCACCATCTTCCTTTCCCTCGAGATCCTCTCGATCGCGCTGTACGTGCTCGCCGCCTTCGACCGGAAGCGGCTGGAATCGCAGGAAGCCGGGCTCAAGTACTTCTTGCTGGGCTCGTTCTCCTCCGCAGTCTTCTTGTACGGGATCGCGCTGGTGTACGGCGCCACGGGCACGACGAACCTCAGTGGTATCGCGCAGTTCCTGGCGAAGGTCGTGCTCTTTCACGACGGCGTGCTGCTCGTCGGCTTCGCCCTGCTGCTCGTGGGGCTCGGCTTCAAGGTGGCCGCGGCACCCTTCCACATGTGGACCCCCGACGTGTACCAGGGTGCTCCTACGCCGGTCACGGCGTTCATGGCAGCCGCGACCAAGGCGGCCGCATTTGCCGCGATCCTGCGCATCTTCGTCGGCGCGTTCCAGGCCTACGAGGTCGACTGGCGCCCCGCCGTGTTCGGGCTGGCTGTGCTCTCGCTGCTTGTCGGCAGCATCGCCGCGGTCGTTCAGACCGACGTGAAGCGCATGCTCGCGTATCAGTCGATCTCCCACGCGGGCTACGTCTTGATCGGGGTGCAGGCGGCAACCGTGAAGGGTACGAGCGCGGCGCTCTTCTACGTCCTCACCTACGCCGTCATGGCGACCGGTGCGTTCGCGATCGTCATGCTGGTCGCGCGCCATGGTGACGACCGTCACGCGCTCGCCGACTACCGCGGTCTGGCGGGGATACGTCCGGTGCTGGCCGGGTTGCTCACACTGTTCCTGCTCGCGCAGGCCGGTGTCCCCTTCACCGGCGGGTTCGTCGCCAAGCTGTCGGTGTTCAGCGCGGCCATCGACGTAGGGCAGTACTGGCTCGCGATCATCGGCATGCTGTCCGCGGTGATCGGCGCCTTCGTATATCTCCGCATCGTACTCGCGATGTACGCGCCGGCCGAGGGGGAGCCGGCGCCCGCGGGACCGCGCATCGTCGTCGACGCCGGGACCGGCGTCGCGCTCACGATCGCGGCCGGCGCGATCGTCTTCCTCGGCGTCGTTCCCGGCATCATGCTCGACTTCGCCCACGCCGCGACCCAACTCCTGGCCCACTAGCGCGCCTGGCCCCGGTCGCGCCGGGAAGGTCACGCGCCACGTCCGCGTGAGGTACAGGACGCCGGTCGTGCTCAGGGGAGCGCGGCGAGTTGCTCGAGGCCCTCGGTGCCGGGGATGACATCGGTCGTCGCGCCGTCGACCGCGCGGTGCACCTCGATCGAGTCTTCCTGCACGACGAGGAGATTGCCGCCGTCGGGTGACCACGTGAACGGCTGCGAGAGGCTCGGCGACACGCGACTGCGCGTGCGATCGATGACCTGCCCCGTCGACGGATCCACGAGGAAGACGTCGCCGAGCGTGGAGGCCAGCGCGAGCCGGGTGCCGTCGGGCGAGAACGCGGCGAAGTCCGGTACGCCGGGGAGGTACGTGCCGATCATGGAACCTTGGGCGAGGTCGTAGAGCTCGAGTGGGCATCCGTTGATGCTGCAGCCCGTCCGGAACACGACGATTTCGCCGCGTGCTGCGACGAGTTGCGCGTTCGAAGGAACGATGGGGGTGATCGACGCGCCGCTCGACCACAAGACCCAGCGCATGTGCGGAGCGTCGAGCGCAACGAAGCCGCGAGGCACCGCGGCGGCGACCCGGAGCCCGAGCGGTTCGTGCAGCACCGTTCCGTCGATGGTGTCGCGAAGGGTTCGGTCGTCGCTCAGCAACCACCAGTGTCCGGGAGTCGTCGCGCGGATGGCGATGCTGTGCGGGGACAGCACGCTGGTGCGGATAGCGGGCTGCGTCGTCACGAGCTCCTCGGGGAAGGTCGAGATGAGCAGCGACGATCCGCTCTGGTCCTCGATGACCGGTTGATCCTCGGGCATCACGAGCGACGCCCTCGCGCGACCGCTGTGGATGACGTACAACCGGCCGTCGATCACTGCTGCGGTGGCCCCGGGCCAATAGCGCTCGAGCGCGACCTCGAGCGTCCGGACGAGAGGCGACTGACCGTCATCGGTCTGCGTGACGGCCGGCGGCTGCGGCGCCTGCCCGCGGGACTCGGGGTGACCGTGGGAGCGGCCCGACAACGCGATCGCGCCCCATGCCGCGAGCCCGGCGACGATCAGCCCGAAAAGGACCTGATTCCGCCGCAGGCGCGCTCCGTTCGGGCGGGGCGCGTCGTCGTTTCGGTCGTCGCTCTCGAGGTCGATCGGTTCGACGTCGTCACCGGACACTGTACGAAAGTACGCCGCGGTCGCGTTACCGTGGCCGCGCGCCCTGCGGCCGCGGTGTCCCCGCCGCGTACGCCATCTTCGGGTGCGCGCCGAGGAGGCTCTTGATGCGCCGGATCTCCGTGATCGTCCCGCTTTCCGCCGTTGCGCTGTTCGCTCTGGCAGTTCCTGCCGCGGCGGCGACGATCACCGTCTCGCCCACATCCGTCTCGCACGCGGGCAGCGTCACCGTGTCGGGTGACGTCCTCGTCAACGGCGCGCGGGCGTGCGCGGTAGGCGACGACGTCACATTGATCTCGAACGCGTTCGCGGGCCATGGTGAGTTCGCAGGCGTCGGCGCCGTGACGGTGCCCGTCGACTCGACCGGCCATTTCTCGGCGACCGTGACGATCCTGCCGTCGGTTGCGGACGGCACCTACACCATCACCGGTCGCTGCGGAGGCGGCAATCTCGGCGTCGAGGCGTCGTTGACCGTCGGTGGGCTGCCGCGTACCGGCGCGTCGTTCGGTCCGTTCTCGGTCACGACGGTCGTCGCGACCGGCCTCGCCATCGTGTTCCTGGGTCTGTTCGGAGCAGTGCTCGCCGGCCCGGCGACCCGACGACGCCGGATCTGATCAGGCGCCGCGGCGCAGACGGAACCGCCGGCGCTGCTCGCCCACCAGCGCTTCGTCGCTCGCGGCTCGTGCGGCCGCGGCCTCGCGCGCGTGCGCGCACTCGCGCTCGTACAGGTCGAGCTTCTCCGTCGACAGCTCGTACGCCGAGTCGATGAGCTCGCGGGCCCCGGAGAAGTCGAAGAGATCGCGCGTGTCGCGCGGCCGGGGTAGCTCGATGATGTCGACGTGCTCGATCGCGTTCCTGCGCTCGAGCTCGTATCGCTGGTTGCGCGCGTGCATGAAGCTCGTCATCACGACATCGAGCGGTGATCGCACTCCGTGGTCGCCGGCGCCCGAGGAGACGTTCAGTACGAAGATCCGGTCGACCGGACCGGAGAGCGCGTGCCAGAGCGGAACGTTGTTGACGACGCCGCCGTCGACGAGCCGGCGGCCGCCGTGCTCGACGATCGGGAAGACGCCCGGTAGCGCCGAGCTCGCCAGGAGCGCGGGCTTCAGCGGTCCGCGTGCGAGCACGACCTCTTCGCCCGTGTCGAGGTCGGTGGCGATCACGCGCAGCGGGATCTCGAGGTCGGAGAACGATCGCGCCGGAGTGGAGTGGTGGATGAGCGCCGCGAGGCCCTCGTTTCCGAAGAGATGAGTGCCGCGGCGCACGATGTTCCACGCCCGGTGGATGCGCCCGCCGGGGAACACGTGGTCGGCCCGGAGCTGCTCCCAGACCGCCGCGAGCTGAGCCACGCCGGTCAGGTTCGGCGCATAGGCGACGGCCGCGCCGTTGAGGGCGCCGGCCGACGTCCCGATCACGACGTCGGGCACGATGCCGCGTTCGAGCAGCGCACGCAGCATCCCGACCTGGCTCACGCCCTGGTTGCCACCGCCGGACAACACGAACGCGGTGCGCGGTCGCGACGGGGGAGGCGCGCGGTGCGCACGGTGACCGGCGGGAAAGGGAAGCTTGGTTCCCATCGTCGATTCATCGGCGGTTCGGCGTCCGGGCTTGTGGGAGATCGGGGCGGACATGTGCTCTCGACGGTAGCCACGCCACGACCGTCGTCAGTCCTCGCTCGGGGGCCGCGAAACGCCGTCCGACACGGTTCGTCACGGCAAAACAGGCCCCGCATATACTCCGCCCGACCCCGAAACAACCCGGCGACGGAAGCGCGCGTGACCGAGTTCTACAGGCAGTATCTCGCCGTCGCGGTCTTCGTTCTGGCCGCGTTCCTGATGGTCGGTGCGATGCTCGGCCTGGCGCGTTTGCTCCGCCCGAACGTCCCGCAGGACGAGAAGTTCATCACCTACGAGTCGGGCTCCGACCCGCTGCCGCTCTTCGGGCAGATGAACGTGCGGTATTACGTGTACGCGCTCCTCTTCGTGATCTTCGACGTGGAGGCGGTGTTCATCTTCCCGTGGGCGGTGAATGTCGACCCGCTGGGCTGGTTCGGGCTCATCGAGATGACCGTCTTCGTGCTCGTGCTCCTTCTGGGGCTCGCGTACGTCTGGCGGAAGGGGTTGCTGCGGTGGGCCTAGTCAGTTCGGGCAAAGCACCGAAACCGCTGCAATACCTCCTCAATTACAGCCGTAAGTACTCCCTGTGGATGTTCCAGTGGGGTCTCGCCTGCTGTGCCATCGAGATGGGCGCGGCACTCGCCGGCCCCCGCTACGACGTCATGCGTCTCGGCGTCATCCCCTTCCCGGCGAGCCCACGCCAGGCCGACCTCATCGTCATATCGGGAACTGTCACCGACAAGATGGCGCCCGCGATCAAGCGCCTCTACGAGCAGATGCCCGACCCGAAGTACGTCATCTCGATGGGCTCGTGCGCGAACTGTGGCGGTCCCTACTGGGACTCGTACTCCGTCACCAAGGGAGTCGATCAGATCATCCCCGTCGACGTGTACGTCCCCGGCTGCCCACCGCGGCCCGAGGCGTTCATCCAGGGGATCGTGTTGCTGCAACAGCGCATCATGACCGAGGACCCGGCCGAGCGGTGGCGCGGGATGGTGCAGGAGCCGATCGTCGTTGGCTGACTCCGTCGTGACCCCGACCGAGCCGGTTGTGCGCGAGGAGGCCGCCGCCGCGCTCGAACGCCTCCAGGCCGAGCTCGGCGACGCGATCGTGGAGCACGGTGGCGCGCTCGGCGACGCCGTCGTACGAGTGCGCCGAGATGCATGGCGCCGGAGCGCGCAGGTCTGCAAGGAGAAGCTCGAGTGCGACTACCTCTCGTTCATCGCGGGGATCGATTGGATGCCTACGCCGTCGGTCACCGAGGAGGGTTCGGGTGACACGTCGACTCCGGCCCAGCCGAAGGAACAGACGTACGGATCGGCCGGCAGCGCCGGCCGGTACCAGCTCCTCGCGGTCGTCGAGTCGACACGTCGCAAGAGCTGGCGCGTGATCCTGAAGACGGACCTCCCCGACGACGACCTCCACGCCGAGTCGTGGGTCACGGTGTATCCGGGCGCCGACTGGCACGAGCGCGAAGCCTGGGAGATGTACGGCTTCGTGTTCGACGGTCACCCGAGCCTGCGTCACCTCTATCTCCCGTCCGAGTTCGAGGGACACCCGCTGCGCAAGGACTTCCCACTGCTCGCGCGCGAGGTGAAGCCGTGGCCGGGACTCGTCGACGTCGAGCCGATGCCGGGCGACGACGCCGGCGACGGTGAAGAAGGCGAGAGCGCGTGACCACCACCGACCTCCCGTCGCCCGGCGAGCTGCCCGAGGTCACCGTCGACCCGGCGGCGATGCGTCATCTCGCGGACGCCCAGGTGAACGTCGAGCTCGACACCGGCGACATGGTGCTGAACATCGGGCCGCAGCACCCGGCCACGCACGGCACGCTGCGGCTCGTCGTGCGCCTCGACGGTGAGCGCGTGGTCTCGGCCGACCCGATCATCGGGTACATGCACCGCGGCTACGAGAAGCTCACCGAGTTTCGCACCTACCCGCAGATCACGACGCTGATCAACCGCATCGACTGGCTCTCGTCGTTCGCGAACGAGGTGCCGTTCATCGCGGCCGCGGAACAGCTGATGTCGATCGAGGCGCCCCCGCGCGCGCAGTACCAGCGGACGATCCTCACCGAGCTGTCGCGCATCGCGACGTTCTTGCTCTTCCTCGGCGAGATGGGTCTGCAGGTCGGCGCGATCACGCCGGCGTTCTACGGCTTCCGTGACCGCGAGTACGTCCTCAACCTCATCGAAGCCGTCACCGGCGGTCGGTTCCACCCGAACTTCAACCGGATCGGCGGTATCAAAGACGACCTCCCGTGGGGCTGGATCTCCGAGTGCCGCACCACGATGAACAAGGTGCTGGCGTCGTGCGACGAGTTCGACGACCTCGTCGTCGGCAACCCGATCTTCCAGAAGCGCACGCGATCGATCGGCATCATCCCGCAGCAGCTCGGCGCCGCGTACGGCGTCTCGGGCTCGAACCTGCGCGCGTCGGGCATCGACTGGGACCTGCGCCGCGATGGTCCGAAGTACCTCGTGTACGACGAGCTCGACTGGCAGGTGTGGACGCACCCCGACGGCGACTCCTTCTCGCGCTACTGGGTTCGCCTGCAAGAGACGCGCGAGTCGGCGCGCATGGTGCTGCAAATGCTCGACCAGATGCCGAGCGGCCCCCTGATGGCGAAGGTTCCCCGGATCATCAAGGTGCCCGAGGGCGAAGTGTTCGTGAACACCGAGAACCCACTCGGGGAGATGGGT
>DATJAA010000300.1:0-2767 GCA_035516815.1 Acidimicrobiia bacterium
GGCCTTCGACGAGCGCGGGCCGGCCAAAGGCGAACGCCTCGGTCAGGATCATGGAGAAGCTCTCGAAGAAAGACGGCTGCGCGAGCGCGAGCGCGCCCGCCAACGCGTCGTCGCGCGTCTGGTAGCCGACGAAGCCGGTGACGACGATGTCGTCGCGCTCCGGCAGCCGCATCAAGTCGTCGCCGACGAGAACGAGGAGGAGGTCGTGTTCGGGATGGCGGTCCTTGAAGGCGGTGAACATCTGCACGAGCGCAAGCGCGCCCTTGCCCGCGTCGAGACGACCGACGTAGAGGAGATACGGAGCGGAACCCAGCCCGTACTCGTTGCGAAAGCGCGCAGGATCGGCCGTGCCCACCTCGACGCCGATCCCGACGACATCGCCCGGCGGCTCGATGTGAAAGCGCGCGCGGATGAGGTCGGCCTCCTCGGGCGCCGACAGCGCGAACGCGTCCGGGGCGCGGAACTCGGAGTCGAACAGCGACAACCGCAGCGGCGGCTCGTCGTGCACCGTCGGGTGCAACACCAGCGGGACCCGGCCGCGCAGCGCGCCGAGAGTCGCCCAGGTGGTCCAGTAGAGATACGTGAAACAGATCACGCAATCGAAACGGCGCCCGCTGCGCGCGAGCCAGGTGGTGAGGTCCGGCGACCAGGGCCCTTGCTGGCGCATCCACTCGCGTTGGACGACGAGCGGCCGCATACCGCGACCCGACGCCATGCGGTGGTTCAACGCGTTGAACCGTTCGTTGTCGCGCGGGGCGCCGACGCGGAACCGGTTCACGACGACGCCACCGACCATCGACCGACCCGGTTCGTACTCGTCGGCCCAGTCGACGTACGACTGCGCGCAGGTGGTGGCGACCTCGACGTGATGGCCCCGGCGGGCCATGCGCTCGGCCATCTCGCGGCAGTGCTGTTCGGCACCTCCCGCGATCGTCGCTCCGTAGCGCTGGACCACGTACAGCAGGCGCATCACGCGACCTCGAGCAGTACTTCGAGCATCGCCACATCCGGCGGGCGTGCCTCCAGTTGCACGAGGCGACGGTTGCCGTTGTCGACCAACGCCCGTTGGAGCGGTGGACGGTTGAAGAGCTCGCAGACGGCTTCCGCGAAGAACGTCGGCCCCTGCTCGGGCGGGAGCAGCAGCGCGGCATCGCCCACCGTCTCCGGGATCGCCGCGCACGCGCGCGCCACCACCGGCTTGGAAAAGGTCATCGCCTCGAGCAACGGGATGCAGAAACCCTCGTGCTCGCTCGCGGTCACCACCGCGTGCGCCGACCGGTACATCGCGGCGAGATCGGCGTCGTCGACCGCGCCGACGAGGTGCACTCCCTCGAGGTCGAGCTCTTGGATCTGCTCGCGGATCGCGCGCGTGAAGCGTTCGAGGCGCTGATGCCCGACGAGGAGCAGGAGGGCGCGGCTCTCGAGATACGTCTCGGCGATGTGCATCATCTCGACCAGGAAGTCGGGCCGCTTGTGCGGCATCAGCTGCCCGACCGACAGCATGATCGGCCGCCCCAGGGACGCGAAGTGCTGCATCGTCGACTCACGGGGCGCAACGCGCGCGAGCCGCCGGACGTCGACAACGGGCGGGATCACCCGGACGTCGCGGTAACCCATCGCCTCGAGCTCGCGCGCGTTGTATTCGGACACTGCGATCGCGCCGACCACCTGCGGCCGGAGAGCTTCCACCTCGCGCCGGCCCCTCGCGAGAAGGTCGGCGAACAGCGGATCGTACGGATCGAAGAACCGTCCGGGCGTCACGTTGTGGTACACGAGCACGATGGGCTCCCGCCGGGACGCGAGGAAGCCCTGTACGTCGGGCTGCCCCATCGACGCATGGAAGATCAGGAGATCGTGGCCGGAGCGAGGGCCGTAACGAGTCAGCGGCAGGATGTCACCCTGCAACTCCGGTGCGACGAGGTGCGCATAGATCTCGGACGGGCCGATCTCCCGCAACAACCGGCGCGTGTCGAGCGCGAGGTTCGTGATCGCGTCGCCGGGCGACGCGGCGACCACGATTTGATGAATGCCGGAACCCGATGCCGCGGTCAATGCCGAACACTCACCGGGTCGCGACGATGGCGTAGTCCTGAGGACCGAACAACAGCGAGTTGATGCGCTCGAAGTTCGCGTTCAACCGCTTCGATGTCTCGTCGTCGCCGGGCATCAGCTCGAGGCTCTCGTCCGCCGGAACGGGCGACCGGTCGACGCGCTCGACCCGGCCGAATCCGGCCTCCGAGAACAGGAACCGCAAGAAGGCAGGGTGCACCGGTCGGACGTGGTCGGGATCGACCCAGAACGCGTGGGCGTACGTATAGAGGGAAGTCGGGTTCACGGTCTCGACGACGACACGACCGCCTGTGCGGACCTTCTCCGACGCCAGACGGACGACGTCGATGACGTGTTGAGGCGACAGGTGCTCGATCACCTGGATCATGACGAGACCGCCGAGGCTCGCGTCCTCGAGCCCGCTCAAGTACTCGACCGCGCTACCGACATCGGCGTGCAGGCCGCGCGAGCGCGCCCATTCGACGAGGCGCGCGTCCGTCTCGATGCCGCGCGCGCCGACTCCGAGCTCACGCAGGAGCTCGAGGAACTCACCGCGTCCGAAGCCGACGTCGAGTACGGGCTCACAACCGACGAAGCGCTCGGCGAGATCGCGGTAGCGGACCATGATGTCGTCGGCCGCGCCACGGAAGTGCCCGTTGAACGCGTCCGGGTGATACCACGGGTCGATGCCGGCCCCGGGAACACGCGCGGTCACCTC
>DATJAA010000301.1:0-7213 GCA_035516815.1 Acidimicrobiia bacterium
GGAATTCGTAAGCATGCGGGTCGCGATCGCGGGGGCCGGAAACGTCGGATTGTTCATCGCCAACGACCTCGTGAACTCCGGTCACGTGGTGCAGTTGATCGAGAGCAATCCCGACGTGCGCGAACGTGCCAACGCGGCCGAGGGAGTCGAGTGGTTGATCGCCGACGCGTGTGAGGTCAACGCACTGCGCCGCGCCGGACTCGAGAAGTGCGACGTCGTTGTCGCCGCGACGGGCGACGACGAGGACAATCTCGTCATCTCGCTGCTCTCGAAGCAGGAGTTCGGCGTGCCGCGTGTCGTGGCGCGCGTCAACCACCCGAAGAACGAGTGGCTGTTCAACGAGAACTGGGGCGTCGACCTCTCGGTGTCGACGCCCCACCTGATCACTGCGCTCGTCGAGGAGGCGGTCTCGGTCGGGCGACTCGTTCGTATCCTGCAGTTCGAGGGCGGCAACGTCCGGCTCGTCGAGGTGACGCTGGCCGACGACGCGCCCGTCGTCGACAAGGCGATCCGCGATCTCGACATCCCACGGGACGCGACGATCGTCGCCGTCGTGCGAGGCGAACACGTCGTGATGCCGCGCGGCGACACCGTCTTCGAGTCGGGCGACGAGGTGCTCGCCATGGTCACGAGCGACTCCGAGGACGACGTACGCCAGATCCTTACGGGCGGCTGAGTACCAGCTTCAGAGCAGCTGATACACGGGGTTGTAGATCAAGCCTTGCTTCGGTCCGGCGTGCCCACAGACGACGCCTTCGAGGAGGACACGGCGTCCGGGCGAAAGGCCGGGAATCTTGCGCCGTCCGAGGAAGACCGCGGTCACCGCGCCCCGCCCATCGTGCACTGTCGCTTCCAGTGACGCGGCGCCTGCGCGCGGGACGATCCGCACCGATCGCACCTCTCCTGCAACTCGGACCGGCTGTCGGGGCTGCAAACCGTCGAGCGGCGTACCACCTTGCTCGGCGCTCCACTCGACGAGTCGCTCGCGGTCCTGCTCGTCGATCGGCTTCGTGAACTTCTCTGTGAACTTCTTGATGCCCACGCGCAGTGACCTTCCCGTCGGTTCCGAGGCTAGCGCCGCGCGAGTGCGAAAATGGCGCCCGTGCACTTCCCCTTTCGAATCAAACGACTCGGCGCGGGCGCGCTCTGCGGCGCGCTCGTCCTGGCGGCGTGCGGCGGCGGCAGCAAACACTCCGCCACCGACCCGACCGTCACCACGCCGAAGGTTCTGGCGGTCAAGACGTCGATCCTGCGTATCGGTTCCGTCGACGTCGAGAGCGCAGGACCGCAAGAGCAGATCCCGACCGCCGTCGGCAAGGCCGTGCTGACGTCGGCCCAGGCGTACATCGACAACGCGATGTTCTCGCCGCTGCAAAACGGCACCATCGGCGTGCACTACCCGTACCTGTTCGACTCCGGCGTGAAGCCGGCGGCTACCGGAGCAGACGAAGGCGCACTGACCGACCTCGGTGTCGGCAAGGTGGAGAAGCTCTCGACCACGGCGACACCGGTGGCGCTTTCGGCGCTGGTCGGGAACCTCGGTGACTTCATGTACGTCGCGACCAACTTCGACGTCGTCGTGAAGGGCAACGTCGACGCCGGACCGCTGACGATCACGCATCACGTCGAGCTGACGTTCGCGCCGCAGGGCAAGGCGTGGCTGGTCACCGCGTACCGCGTGCAGACGGTGCGCAAGCTGCCGACCACGACGCAGAACACGACCGCAAATGCAGGGGCGAAGCCGTGAACGACCGGACACACAACGAGAGGCGGCCCGGGACGCGTGTCGGCCGCCGCACGAAGCGCATCCTCCTTGCGTGCGCGGGAGCGACGACCGCGGTCGTGCTCGCTTGTGCGGGCATCTTCGCCGGTTGGTTGGCCGGGATGCACGTTCCGCTCGCGTCGGGCGCGACCTACCTGCGCGTGGAGAAGCTCGCGCCGCTGAGCTCGGCCGACCGCGTCGGCGGCGGGCCGAGTGGGCTGTTCTTCATCCTGCTGGTCGGCAACGACTCGCGTCCCGGGGTGGGCGGCGCGCGCGGCGACGCGCTGCACGTATTGGGCGTCAATCCGGCCAAGCACCAGGCATCGATGATCGACATCCCGCGCGACACTTGTTGGAACGGCGACAAGATCAACGCGGGCAACACGCAGGGGCCGCGCGCCCAGGCCAACGACGTCAGCGGTCTCGTCGGCGTACCGATCTCATACGTGGTCGACGTCGACTTCGCCGGCTTCACCGGTCTGGTCGACGGGATCGGCGGAGTCGACGTCAATGTGCCGACCCAGATGCACGACACGTACTCGGGCGCGTACTTCAGTCCCGGGATGCAGCACATGAACGGATCGCAAGCCCTCTCCTTCTCGCGTGACCGGCACGACTTCCCGACGAGCGACATCGTGCGGACGCACAACCAAGGAATCCTGATCCTCGACGCGATGACACAGCTCCGCGCGAAGATGCAGAACGCGCCGGGCGAGTTCAAGCTGCTCGCGCTGCTCGGCCGCCACGCCCAGCTCGACGGCATCGGGATCAAGGACCTGTACCGGCTCTCCCGAATCGCGTTCTCGCTCAACCCGAACCAGATCCCGAACGTCACGATGCCGTACACCGGCGGTGGGTGCCTCGGGCTGGGCGCGGGCGCGTCGTCGCTGTTCGCCGACTTCCGCGACGACGGGATCCTCGAGAGCCCCCACTAGCCCATCCGTCGTTCGCGGCGCACCCGATCGGTACCCTCGGGAACATGCCGCTCGGGACCGAGCAATACGTAGACGCGCGCGCCGCGCTCGACGAGCTCATCGCCGATCCCGAGCTGGCGGGCCGGTGTGTGCACCAAGAGGTGCTGCCGGAACGTCCGGCGCGCTACGCGGGTACAGCCGCGCCGATTCATGCGGAGGTCGAAGCTCGGCTCGCGGCGCGCGGCATCCCTGCGCTCTACGCGCATCAAGCCGCCGCGATCGACGCACTCGCGGCCCGCCGTAGCGTCGTCGTCGCGACCGGCACCGCGTCGGGAAAGTCGCTGTGCTACCAGATCCCCATCGTGTCGGCGGTGGTCGAACGCAGCCGCGACACCGCGCTCCTGCTGTACCCTACGAAGGCGCTCGCGCAGGATCAGTTGCGGTCGATGCGATCCTGGCTCGTTCCGGGCCTGCGCGCCGTGACCTACGACGGCGACACCGACCCCGACGCCCGCGCGTGGGCCCGCAAGAACGCGAACGTCGTGCTCACGAATCCCGAGATGCTCCATATGGGCATCCTTCCCTCGCACAAGCAGTGGGCGACGTTCCTCATGCGGCTGCAGTACGTCGTCGTCGACGAGCTGCACACGCTCCGCGGGATCTTCGGGTCGCATGTCGCGCACGTGCTCCGGCGGTTGCGGCGGCTGTGCGAGCACTACGGGTCGAGCCCCACATTCTTCTTCGCGAGCGCGACGATCGGCAACCCCGGTGAGCTTGCCGGCGCGCTCTGCGGGCTCGATGTCGTCCAGATCGACGACGACGCATCACCGCGCGCGGAACGCGTGCTCGCCTGCTGGCAGCGTCCGCTCCTCGACGCACATTCCGGTTCCCGCGCGTCGGGAAACGTCGAGACGGCCGAACTGCTCACGCGCTTCGTCCGCTCGCAGCACCAGGCTCTCGCGTTCACGCGCAGTCGTCGCGGTGCCGAGGTCGTCGCGCAGTACGCGAGGCGTCGGCTCACCGCCATCGAACCCGCCCTTGCCGAGCGAGTCGCCGCCTACCGGGCCGGGTACCTCCCCGAAGAACGGAGGGCGCTCGAGCTCGATCTGTCGAGCGGGCGGCTGCTGGGAATCGCGGCGACCAACGCGCTCGAGCTCGGCATCGACATCGGCGGACTGGACGCGGTGGTGCTGAACGGCTTCCCCGGCACGCTCGCCTCGATGTGGCAACAGGCGGGGCGGGCCGGGCGTAACGGCCGCAGGTCGGCCGCCGTCCTCGTCGCCGGCGACGACCAGCTCGACCAGTGGTATGCGGCCCATCCCGCCGAGCTGACCCGCCGGGCGCCGGAGCGCGCCGTGGTCAACCCGCAGAACCCGTTCGTCCTCCGGGCTCAGGTCGCGTGCGCCGCGAACGAGCTGCCGCTCACACCCGACGACGAACAATGGTTCGGCGACGGCCTCGACGATGCCGTACGCGACCTGGTGCGCGCCGATGTCCTGACCCCGCGCGCGGGAAGCATGTACTGGTCGGGCCCACGTTCTCCGGCGCGAGATGTCGGGCTGCGCAGCGGTTCGTCGATCGAGTACCGCCTGATCGACATCGAGAACGAGCGCACCATCGGCACCGTCGACGACGCGCGCGTCTTCTCGGTCGCGCATCCGGGCGCCGTGTATCTGCACCAGGGACGCCAGTACCGCGTCGATCACCTCGATCGCGACGACCACACCGCGTCGCTCGAGCCGTACGACGACGCCGACGAATACACGCAGGCGCGCACCACAACCGACATCACGATCGTCGGCGAAGATGTTTCCGAGCCGCTGGGCCCGGCGACCGTGCATCTCGGCGGTGTCGAGGTCGAGAGCCAGGTGGTCGCCTACCAGCGCAAACAGATATCGACGAACTCAGTTATCGAGGTGTGCGACCTCGACCTACCGAAGCGCGCGCTCGTCACACGCGCGTGCTGGTACACGATTCCCGCCGACGCGATCGCGGAGGCCGGGATTGAGGTCGCCGAGATCATCGGCGCGGTGCACGCGGCCGAGCACGGGCTGATCGGCATGCTTCCCCTGTTCACGATCTGCGATCGCTGGGACGTCGGTGGCGTGTCGACAGCAATGCATCCGCAAACGATGCAACCGACGATCTTCGTATACGACGGTTACCCCGGCGGCGCGGGGATCGCCGACCTGGCGTTCGATGCCGCGGCGCGCCACGTGCGCGCGACGCTCGAGCTCATCCTCGACTGCGCGTGCGACGTCGGATGCCCGTCGTGTGTGCAGTCACCGAAATGTGGCAACTGGAACGAGCACCTCGACAAGCGCGCCGCGATCACCATGCTGCGGCTCATGGCGTCCGGCGACGGATGAAGCACCGCGCCGCGGTGGTCAGCTGTCCGACGTCTTGCGCGGACCGACCGGCGGCTCGATCACCCGGCCGGATTCCTCGGCATCCATCCAGTCGTGCAGCTTGCGGCGCTGCCGGTCGAGCGCGACCAGCCGTTCCATCATCTCGGCGCGCGGATCGGGTTCGACCGAACCGGGTTGGGGCGACTCCACCACGGGCGACTCGACCACGGGCGACTCGACCACGGGCGACTCGACCACGGGCGACTCGACCACGGGCGACTCGACCACGGGCGGCTCGACCACCGGTGCGTTCGGCGTGATCGCGGCCGGGTCCGTGGTGCAAACGTCGGCGATCCGCTCGGACGAGTTGTCGGGCCCTGGGCGCGCGGCAGCGCCCGCCGTCGGAGACGGCGAGCGTTCGAACTCGGTATCGGCTGCGATCGGTTCGTCGGGCGGGCCGGGAGCCTGGGCAACACCCGGCCACGTATCCGGCGGCGCCGGCCCGGCGCGCGCGCCGCGGGGATCGCCCTCGAAGCGGCTGTTCGCCGCGACTGCACGGGCAACCGCGTGGTCGAGATCCGGGCCGCGGGCGCCCGGGCCTCCCTCGACGTTCTGTCCGTCGCGGTGTACGGACACGAGTTGGACGATGACCTCGGTCAGCCGGACCAACTGGCGCGCGAGGTCGATCGATTCGTCAGTCGGGTTCGACATCCAGCCCACGGGCATCGCGCCGGCGACGGGTTGAGGCGACCAAACCCGCCGGCGGCGCGATGCGAACATCTCGAACCCGAACCACAACGCGGCGCCGAGCAACGCGAGCACCGCCAGCACGAGGACAACAGTCTGCTTCCACCACGGCTTCGCCGATCCGCTTGCAGGCGCGTTCGTCGATGACGAATCCGAAGCGGCCGCGGTGGTGGTCGGCGTCGGTCCGGCCGAATCGGACGGCGACGACAGATCGGTCGGCGCGCCTCCGAGCCGCGACGACCAGGATGCAACGTTGTCCCCGCCGTATTCGAGATCGACCGCGATGTCGCTGGGAGTTCCCACTGGAGGCGCATGCCAGTCGAGCGTCAGCGTGGTATCGCGGCTGCCCGGCAGGTCGGTGTGAAACGGCAGCGTCTGCGGCTGGTCGCCGGCGACGCGCACGTGACCCGAGACCTGCGCGCTCTGGTCGCCGAAGTTGCGCAACACGAGCGCGAGCTGGTGCTGCGAACCCTGGTCGACCCGGTGGACGTCGGCGATCGCGATCTGCGCGGTTGGAGTCCCGAGGACGGTGATCGATACCGGGAAGCTGTTGTTCGCCGACCCCGCGACCGGAGATCCGTCGGCGGCGGCGACCGCGGTCTCCACCGTGGCGTTCACGTGGGCAAGATCGGAGCCCGGCTGCGTGTCGTGCGGAACCGCGACCGTCATCGGAACCGTCGTCGCCGCGTGCGGCTCGAGTTGCACCTCGTCGTCGCCGAATGCGACCCATGCGGCGGCGGCGGTCCCGAGCTTTCCAGTCGCGTCCGTCGCCGAGAGCTTGACCGTCAACCGAAGATCCGCGGTGTGGTTCGACACGACGAGGTCGTGCTCCTCCGACGCGCCCGCGTCGAGCGTGACGGCGAGGCCCGACCCGAGCACCTGTGAGAGGGACAAACCGATCGCGTCGGTCGGGACGAGCTCCGGCGTCCCGTTCGAGGGCGCGGTCGGGTCAGCGATGGCGGGCCGCGCCACCGCGACGAGCACAACTGCAACGCTCGCGAGGAGCGCGATCGTTCGCCTCATGTCCGGTGTCCTGGATGGCGGTGCTCGGAGCACCGACCATCGCGGTCTCATCGGTCAAACCGGTCGGTAGTTGACAGGGGCCGCACCCCGGCCACGCCGCCGTAGGAAGATCGCCGCGCCCACCAGCACCACGAAGAGCGCGATGAGGATGGCCAGCAAGGGCCCGTTGCCCGATCCGTGCTTGGCGACGGTCACGTTCCGTAGCGCATTCTCCAGCTGCTGTTGTGTGTCACCGGCGATAACGACCGTGCCGTTCCACGTCGTCCGGCGGCCGCCCTCGTAGGTCAGGTCGACCTCGACATGGTGCGTACCGGGAACGACGGTCTTGGTCCACTTCATCGGGTAGACGATCGCCGTCCCGGGCACGAACGTGTCGACATGGAACGAGAAGTCCGTGCCCGTGTCGGGAACGCGGATGA
>DATJAA010000302.1:0-5095 GCA_035516815.1 Acidimicrobiia bacterium
GTACCGCCCGGGGACCCGGTCGACTGCCGACGCGCGCGGCGCGCCTCGAACCGGTCGAGCCAGTGCTGGATGAAATTCTGTGACGTGCGCTTGAAGTACTCGAGGGTGCCCTCCGGGTGCCGCGCGAACGCGATGGCGCCGAGACCGAAGAGGATGTATTGCCACGACTGTGACAACCCGATCCCGTGGAGCAGCTCGGGGAAGAACTCCAGCGCGAAGGCCGCGACGATCGCGCCCTCGATGGTGCGCGCCCCGAGCGTCACGACGAGCACGAGCCAGAACAGCGCGAACTGCACCGTGAAGTCGGCCTGGTAATTTGCCGCGCCCTCGCGCATCGAGAGAAGCGCGCCGCCCGCGGCGGCGATCCCTGCACAGACCGCGAACGCGGTGATCCGCGCCCGGGCGGGGTTGATGCCGACCGACGAGCCCGCGATCTCGCTTCCGGCGAGCGCGCGAAGTGAGAGGCCGGTGGAGCCCCGGCGCATCCGCACGACGAACAGCGCGGCGATCGCGAGACCGACCAGGCACAAGAAGAAGAAGGCGCGGTCGCTCGTGAAGTTGATCGGGCCGAGAATGGGACGCGGGACGGATACCGGCAGGAGACCCCCACCCGCCCAGTCGAACTTCACGATCACCTCTTCGAAGAAGAGGGCGAAGGCGAGTGTCGCGAGCGCAAGGTAGATGCCGCCGAGCCGCAACGCCGGGACCGCCAGCAGCGCGCCGACCGCGGCCGCGATCGCGATCCCGAGGGCGACTCCGACGAACACGGAGACGCCCCATCGCGTCGCGAGCTGTCCGCACGTGAACGCGCCGATCGCCGCGAACGAGCCCTGCGCGAGAGAGATCTCACCCGCCATGCCGGTGAACACCGTGATCGAGAGGAAGATGATCGAGAAGATGACCGCCTGCGTTGCGAGCGAGAGCCAGTACGCGTTGCCGACGAAGACGAACCACGAGACGAGTCCGACGCACACGGCCGTCTCGAAGACATAAGTCGCGAGGGTCAGGCCCCGGCCGCGCTCGAGCGCCGCGAGCGCGGGCGGGGGCGGGTCGACACTCGCGAGCGGATCCGTGACCTCCCGTTTGCGCTGGAGCGAAGGCTTCAGGATGAGTACCAGGAACAGCACGACGAACGGGAGCGAGGGGCGCAGTCCCTGAGCGAGGATGCTGTTCGTCGGGAGCGTGCGCGAAAGGATCTGCGCCCCGATCCCGAGACCGAGACCACCGACGAGCGCGAGCGGGAGGCTGGAAAGCCCCGCGAAGGCAGCCGCGGCGATCGCGGCGACGATCAGCAGGAAGAAGTTCTGTGACGACAGCTGCGGGAAGAGCGGGCCGAGCAGCACCCCGGCCATTCCCGCGAGGATGCTCGACAGCGCCCAACCGACCGATGAGACGCGGTCGGCGCTGATTCCCGCCAGCTCGGTCATGCGCGCGCTCTCGACGACGGCGCGCATGCGCAGGCCGATGGTCGTGTACCGGAACATGAGCGTGAGACCGACGACGAACGCGAGCGTCGCAATGATGGTCGAGAGCTGATCGCGATCGACGACGTAGCTGAAGAAGTGATACTGGGTGTCGCCGTTGCCGACGATGCCCTCGACGCCGTACAGCGGCGAGCTGCCGAGTCGCAGGACCAGCTGCACGATCTCGGGCAGTGCGACGAGGAGCCCGATCGACACTGCGAGCCGGGCGACCGGCGCGGCCGTCCGCAGATACCGGTAGATCGCGAAGTACAGCAGCACCCCGAGCAGTGGCGACACAACGAGGACTGCGACGACTGCGGCGGCGGGTGTCGGCCAGCCGTGGTTGACCCGCAGCACGTAGTACACCGCCGCCGAAGCGAACGCCTGGGCGCCGAACGCGAGATTGAAGACGCCCGACACCTTGTAGGTGAGCACGAACCCGACCGCGACGAGCGCGAACACGCAGCCGACCGGGAAGCCCTGGATGACTGAGCTGGTCAGCTCCTGCACGTACGCCTCCGACGCGGGATCGCGGCTGTGCTCCGCGTACTACTTCGGTGTTGTCGCCGTGCGCGCTGCGGCGGGGAGCGCGAACGCAACCGGCGGGCCGACCGCACGAAGGCGTATGTTCTTCCGGGTCATCCCGGCTCCCCCCTGGTCGAGACGGCGGCACCCCGCGCGGGAGCGAACGACCCCGGCGGCACCACGCCGATAGCAGAATTACCGTAACCGAGAACGGCTCTCTCGCACAAGAGGAGGCCCATTCTCAGTTGGCGCCCGGGCCGACGCGTGCGCTCAGCCCGCCGGCTCGGCGAGGGTCTTCAGCTCCAGGAATTCGTCGAGCCCGGCGGCTCCCATCTCGCGTCCGATCCCCGACTGCTTGTATCCGCCGAACGGGGCGTCGGGCCCGTAGTAGACGCCGCCGTTGACACTCATCGTGCCCGCGCGTATGCGCCGCGCCACCGAGAGCGCACGCTCACGATCGCCGCCGATCACCGCGCCGGACAAGCCGAATATGGAGTTGTTCGCAATGCGCACCGCGTCGTCGTCGCCGTCGTGCGGCAGCACTACCAACACCGGACCGAAGAGCTCGTCTTGCGCGACCGCCGAGTTCTCGTCCGCGCCGACGAGCAGGGTCGGCTCGTAGAAGAAGCCGCGCGGGAGGTGCTCGGGACGGCGGCCCCCGATGACGGCCTTGGCGCCTTCGGCGATGGCGCGATCGACGTAACCGGCAACCTTCTCGCGCTGACGCTCGCTGATGAGCGGCCCCATCATGTTCGTCGGATCGGAAGGATCGCCGTACGGCACCCCGGCCAGCGTGGTGCGTGCGGCATCGACCACATCGTCGTACTGGTCGCGCGGCACGACCAGCCGAGAGGTGATCGCGCAGCCCTGGCCGGCATGCGAGGTCGCGGCGTAGGAGCAGAACATCGCCGCCATCGCCGCATCGCCGTCGTCGAGGAGCACGAACGCCGATTTGCCGCCGAGCTCGAGGAACACACGCTTCACGGTGGCACTTGCCGCGGCCATGATCTGGCGGCCCACCGGTGTCGAGCCCGTGAACGACACGACGTCGACCTCCGGGTGCGTCGTCAACTCGGCGCCGACGGCGTTGTCGGAGCCCGCGAGCACGTTCACGACGCCCGGTGGGATCTCCGTCGCCTCGGCGACGAGTCGGCCGAGTCCGAGCGTTGACCACGGTGTGTCGGGCGCGCCCTTGAGCACCACCGTGCATCCGGCCGCGAGCGCGGGGGCAAGCTTCGCGAGCGCGAGCTGGATCGGGTAGTTGTAGGCCGCGATCGCTCCGACGACACCGGCGGCTTCCTTCTCGATCCAGCGGTGGTGCCGCCCCGCGAAGGTGTCGCGCTCACCGAGGTCTTCAACGAAGTCGTATCCCTCGAGGAGGTCGGCGTACCAGGCGATCACGTCGATCGGACCCTCGAGTTGCGGCCCACTCGTGCTCGAGACCGGCGCGCCGACCTCTCGAACGAGTATCTCGCGCAACGAGTCGACATTGTCTCGGAGCGCCTGGTGCAACTGGCGCAGGCATCGCACGCGAAACGCGTGGTCGCGTGACCAACCCGTGGTGTCGAACGCGTGCCGGGCGGCGGCGATCGCCCGCCGGGCGTCGTCCACCGTCGCGTCCGCGGCCCGGCCGAGCACCGCCTCGGTCGCGGGATCGACGGTCTCGTACGTAGCGCCGCTCGTGGCCGGCGCCAGCGCGCCGTCGATCAGCAGCAACTCTTCGTGCCAGATGGTCACGCGCCACGCTCCCCAGGGTGCGCCGGCCCGCTCCCGGCCCCGCTCGTACCGGCTCGATAGGCCGATTACGCTAGACGAGAATCCCTCTCTCGCCAAGAGCATGCGGGGTTCTCGACGGAGGGAGTCGCATGGCGGAGGCAGGCGGGTTGGCGATCGCCGACTTCCGCGCCGCGCTCCACCGCTGGCTCGACACGCACCACGACGACCTCGCGCCCGCGTACTCGCCCCCCGGAACACTCGACGAGCAGATCGCGCAGATGCAGCGCGTGAAATCGCTCCTCTTCGGCGCGGATTGGATGCGGTACGGCTGGCCGGAGCGGGTCGGAGGGCTCGGCGGGTCGCCGATGCTCCGCACCGAGCTCGGCGCAGCACTGGCCGCACGCGACCTCACGGATCCCGGGCTCTTCTCGCTCATCGAGGTGCTCGCGCCGACGCTCATCGACTTCGCCGCGCCCGCGCTCGCAGCTGTTGTCGTTCCACGCCTGCTGTCGGGTCAGGAGATGTGGTGCCAGGGCTTCTCCGAGCCGGGCACCGGCAGCGACCTCGCGGCACTGGCCTGCCGGGCGGTTCCCGACGGCGACGCGGACACCGCGTCGACATGGGTGATCACCGGCCAGAAGGTGTGGACGAGCCTCGCCCAATACTCCGATCGTTGTGTTCTGCTGGCGCGTACCGGAGCCGCCGAGTCGCGCCACCGGGGGATCACCGCGTTCTTCGTCGACATGGACACGCCCGGGATCACGGTTTCGCCGCTCGAGATGATCAACGGCGTACGCGAGTTCGCCGAGGTGTTCTTCGACGACGTCGCCGTTCCGGCCGACCGGATCCTGGGCGAGGTGAACGGCGGCTGGTCGGTCGCGATGAGCATCCTCCCCTACGAGCGATCGTCGTGCTTCTGGCAACGCATCGCATACCTCTACCGCCGGCTCGAACAGCTCGTCGAGGTTGCAGGGGACGACGATCGCAGCGCGGCCGTCGTCGGTGACGCATTCGTGCAACTCCACGCGCTGCGCGCGCGGTCGCGTGCGACACAACACCGCCTCGCCTCGGGCGCGACCCTCGGCGCCGAGACGTCGATCGACAAGGTCCTCGTCGCGACCGCGGAGCAGGCGACGTATGACGCGGTGCGTCGACTCCTTCCCGGCGCGGTGGAGATCGACGACGGCACGGCCGCCGCGGCGTGGCGCGCCGAGTATCTGTACTCACGCGCCGCGACGATCTACGGCGGGACGGCCGAGGTGCAGCGCAACATCATCGCCCGCCGCCAGCTCGACCTCGGCGGCGGCGAATGATGGATCCGGCCGCGCGGGCGCTTCTCGAAGACACCATCCGCGCCGCGCTCGCCGACGCGGGCACGAGTGCCGACACGG
>DATJAA010000303.1:0-5161 GCA_035516815.1 Acidimicrobiia bacterium
CCGCCGGACAGGACCTCGGCATGTGACGGCAAGCGATCGACGAAGCCCTGCACACGGTCGAGCTGGCTGTCGTTGTTGAGTGGGCCGAGATCGGCATCCGGAGTATCGAGGCCGCCGACCTTCTTGTTACGCGCCTCCTCCACCAGTAGTTCGACGAACCGGTCGTACACCGCGGCCGACGCGATCACGCGTGTGGCGGCGGTGCAATCCTGGCCCGCGTTGTAGAAGCCGGCCGCTGCGATCCCAGCCGCGGCCGACTCCAGGTCGGCATCGTCGCAAACGATGACCGGCGCGTTGCCGCCGAGCTCGAGGTGGACACGCTTGAGGTCGGGGGCCGCCGACGCCGCGACCTCCATGCCCGCGCGCACACTGCCCGTGATCGAGACGAGGCCGGGAACAGGATGTGATACGAGCGCGCGGCCGCTGTCGCGATCGCCACACACGACGTTGAGCGCGCCGGTGGGAAGGAATTCAGCCGCGAGCTCTGCGAGCATCACCGTCGTCTCGGGCGTGCTCTCCGCGGGCTTCAGCACAATGGTGTTTCCAGCCGCGAGCGCGGGTGCGATCTTCCAGATTGCCATCATGAGCGGGTAGTTCCACGGCGACACCTGCGCGACGACCCCGATCGGCTCGCGCCGGATGAACGAAGTGAGACCCGCCATGTATTCACTCGCGGCCCGACCTTCGAGCATGCGCGCCGCACCGGCGAAGAATCGCAGCTGGTCGACGGCCGGCGGGATCTCGTCCGCGGCCATCAGCGCCTTGGGCTTCCCGGTGCTCCGGCATTCGGCGTCGACGAAGCGGTCGGCGTCGCGCTCCAACGCGTCGGCGATGCGCAAGAGTGCGAGACTGCGCTCCGACGGGGTACATGCGCGCCATCCGTCGAAGGCGTTCTGCGCGGCCTCGACCGCGTCGTCGACGTCGCCGGCGCTCGAACGCGGCGCAGTCGCATAGCGCTCGCCGGTGGACGGGTCGACCAGTGTGGTCGTTGCGCCGTCGCGGGCGTCAGTGGGCTTGCCGTTCACGAAGTTCTGGACGACTTCCATGGGAGACCCCCTCTACGGCCTTCTCCCCGAAGGCTAGTATCCGTCGATCAAACGTTGCCGACGCGAGTAGTTCGTTGTGGCTCAAGTATCTGACGACGATATTCGAACACCCGGTCCACTGCTGGACAACGTGTCCATGCAGATCATCCGTGAGCTGCAACAGGACGGGCGCCGGCCCTACACCTCGATCGCCAAGACCATCGGCTTGTCGGAGGCCGCGGTGCGCCAGCGGGTGCAGCGTCTCCTCGACGCCGGGGTGATGCAGATCGTCGCGGTCACCGATCCGCTACGCGTTGGCTTCCACCGCCAGGCGATGGTCGGCATCAAGGTCGACGGCGACGTGCGCGAGCTCGCCGCGAAGCTCACCGCGAACGAGGAGATCGACTACGTCGTCATCTGCTCGGGTTCCTACGACCTGCTGGTCGAGCTCACCGCGCGCGACGACGAGCACCTGCTCGAAGTGATCAACTCGCAGATCCGTTCGATCCCCGGCATTCGTTCGACCGAGACGTTCGTCTATCTGCGGCTCGAGAAGCAGACCTATTCCTGGGGAACGTGATGACAACGACATCGTCCGACACGCTCACTGCGGCCGCCCATCGACATCTCTGGATGCACTTCACGCCGATGTCGGACGATCCCGGCACGCAGATTCCCGTGATCGTGCGCGGCGAGGGCGCGTGGGTGTACGACCAGAACGGAAAGCGGTACCTCGACGGCCTCGCCGGCCTGTTCGTATCGCAGGTCGGCCACGGTCGCGCCGAGCTCGCCGACGCGGCTGCGGAGCAGGCGCGCAAGCTCGCGTACTTCCCCGTTTGGAGCTACGCGCACCCGGGTGCGATCGAGCTCGCAGAACGTCTCGCGCAGCTTTCTCCAGGTGATCTCGATCGCGTGTTCTTCACGACAGGTGGCAGCGAGGCAGTCGAGTCGGCGTGGAAGCTGGCCCGCCAATACTTCCAGGCGATCGGCCAGCCGCACCGCTACAAGGCGATCGGCCGGCACATCGCCTACCACGGAACGACGCTCGGCGCGCTCTCGATCACCGGCGTGCCCGCGATCAAGGCGCCGTATGAACCACTCGTTCCGGGCGCGGTACGCGTTCCCAACACGAACCAGTACCGGCCCGCGCCGATCGACCCGGCCGAGGCGATCGCGCTCGCGATCGAGATGGAAGGTCCCGAGAGCGTCGCGGCGGTCTTCCTCGAACCGGTGCAGAACTCCGGTGGTTGCTTCCCCCCGACCCAGGGATATTTCCAGCGCGTGCGCGAGATCTGCGACGACACCGGCGTACTCCTCGTTTCCGACGAGGTGATCTGCGCGTTCGGCCGGCTCGGGCACTGGTTCGGGTCGCAGCGCTACGACTACCAGCCCGACATCATCACGATGGCCAAGGGTATGACGTCGGGCTATTCACCGATCGGCGGCATGATCGTGCGGCCACACCTCGTCGAGCCGTTCCTGCGCGATCGCAAGACATTCCTGCACGGGATCACGTTCGCCGGCCATCCCGTGAGCTGCGCGGTCGCACTCGCCAATCTCGACCTCATCGAGCGAGAGGGCCTGCTCGAGCATGTCCGCGCGAACGAGGGGGCGTTCCGCGCGACCCTCGAGAAGCTGAACGATCTTCCGATCGTCGGCGACGTGCGAGGCGCGGGTTACTTCTACGGGATCGAGCTCGTGAAGGATAAGACCACGCGCGCGTCGTTCAACGCCGAAGAAAGCGAGCGGCTCCTGCGCGGATTCCTTTCGCGGGCACTCTACGACGCCGGCCTGATCTGCCGGGCGGACGACCGGGGTGATCCCGTCGTGCAACTGGCACCTCCGCTGATCATCGGCCAACCCGAGTTCGACTACATCGAGCAGGTACTGCGCGAGGTCCTCACCGAAGCGTGGACACGCATCTAAATCCGGGCCCCGGTTCCTCGTCCGGCTCTTAGGCTGGACGAACATGCGCCCCGAACTTGCCGACCTCTGGATCTGGTTCGCCGACAACGTGTGTCGTGAGTACTCGCCGATCTACGACCGCGTCTCGCGCACGGTCGCCACGAGCGAACCGGTGCTCGCGCTGGTGGAGCAGGCGCCGCCGCGTTCTCACCAGCCGAACGTCTTGCTGGCCGCGGTGCACTACCTGATCCTGGGCGGTCTGGACCACCCGCTGGCGGCGGTCTACGCGGGCAACTCCGATGCCGATCCCGGACCGCTGTTCGTGGACGTGTGTTCGACGTATCCCGACGAGATCATGCGTCTGCTGAGGACGCGCCACACGAACACGAACGAGGTTGGACGTTCCGCGATCGTGGCGCTGGCGTTGAGCGCCACGGCGGAACGCGCCGGCACGCCGCTCGCGCACGTCGACGTCGGATGCAGCGCAGGCCTCAACCTGTACTGCGACCGGTACCGCCTCGACTACGGCGGCGCAGGGGCAACGGGACCAGCGGGCGCGGCGGTCGAGATCTCGTGCGAAGTCGTCGGTGGCCGCCCGCCGATCGCGCCGGCGGTGCCGCCGATCGTCGAACGGATCGGCATCGATCTCGACCCGGTCGACGTGACCGACGACGATCAGGCGCTCTGGCAGCTGGCACTCGTCTTTCCCGATACCAACCGATTGCCGCGCACGCGCCGCGCGCTCGAAGAGCTCCGGCGTGATCCACCGAGAATCGTGCAAGGTGATGCGGTCGACACCGTCGGTCCGGTCCTGCGCGGGCTCCATTCGGATGCCTTCCCGATCGTGACGACCACGTGGGCCGCGGCCTACTTCCCGGCCGAGCGGCGCGCGGAGTTCCGCGAGCGGCTCGCCGAGGTGTCGCGGACTCGACCCGTGGTGTGGGTCAGCGCCGAAGGACCGGGCGTCGTCGATCTCTTCGCCGGTGTCGACGCGCCGTATGACGCGCAGGGATTGCAGGCAAGCGTCCTGGGGCTCGCGCATTTCGAGGGCGGCGGCGTCGTGACGGAACTGCTCGGGTTCGCACACCCGCACGGTCAGTGGGTCGACTGGCGCGCGAACTGACGACGTCGGCAACGACGCTTGTTACCGCGCCGGTCGCATCGAGTTACCGCGAGCGGCGCGGTAACAAGTCGCCTCGCCCCGGCTCGCTCGGCTGAACCGCCACGGGATGCTGCGGCGCCGGCCGGGACGGCACGGTCCCCCACTGTGGAGCTGTCGGCGCGGCCGGCCGCGGCTGTCTCCGCTTCGCCTCCGGCGCGGCCGGCGTTTCGGGTCGGCTCACGGGTGGCTGCTGCCCGGGATTTCTCTCGACGAGCAACCTGCGGTTCTCGGCGATCCACATCCTGTTCTCGGCGAGCAACCTGTGCTTCTCGTCGACCACCAGCAAGAGCGCACCCGCGAGACCGGCGAACGCGCCGGCGACGAGGCACGCCACGGGCGAGGTCACGGCGGCCGCGACGAATCCGAGGAAGCCCGCGACCGCCCCCCACGCCAACGCCGGGAGTGCCTGGAAGCGTTCCTTGCACTGCTTCTCGTAGGTCTCCGCCTCGTTGTATCCGACGAACCCGACGAGGGCGCCGGCGACGACCGCCGGCACGAACACGGTGACCGCGAGCCCGGCGAGGAAGCACCCTCCGGCCGCCGTCTGAGACAAGATGCTGGGGGGGCGCTCGTAACGACGCCTCTCGAATTTGCCCATCTCGTAGTAGCCGGCGAGGCCGGCCATGACCGCGAGCACGACAGAGACCACATGCGCCATTGGCGTCCCCCTCCATGTCTTGTCTCGAATATCGGCCCGACTGCTGCGAAATCTTGACTCCCGGCTCGCGCCCGACCCGGCGGGGACGGCACAGCTCTAGGTGGATTGGGCGGGCGCCGATAGTGCGCTATGCCACCCGGCCAGCCGCCGGCGAGACACCCATCGAATGGTGATTTCGATGCGTTGCTGGCCGCGGCACCTCCTACCGCTCGTCGACGCGCCATTCCTCCCCACGCTCGCGCAGTCGATCGAGGAACGGAACGGCGTCGAACGCCTCGGGCCCGACAACACCCGCGCCCGCCCACACGCCGCCTGAAATGAGCTCGAGCGCGACGACCGGGTTCACGGCCGTCTGCCAGGCCACGGCCTGCGCGCCATGGCGGGCCATCGTCTCGGCATTGTCCGACACGT
>DATJAA010000304.1:0-3650 GCA_035516815.1 Acidimicrobiia bacterium
TGGCTGATCACGACGAATGACAACACCGACGCGCTGCGCCTCTACCAACGCGCCGGCTGGGATTGGGTCGGGTGGTACCGCGACGGGGTCACCGACGCGCGCAGCCTGAAGCCCGAGCTGCCGCTCGGCGGCGCGCACGGGATCCCCATCCGCCACGAACTCGAGCTCGAATACCCCCTCTAACTCCCAACTGTCTGGGCGGTGAGGTGCCGTATACGGGACTGGGCGTGCCCACCTGGCCCACGGGCCTACGGCGGAGAACTGCGGTCCGCTTCAGAACTGGCGGTAGTACGCCCGCTCAGGCTTGCGGACCTTCTCCACGAGAATGAAGACGTTCTCCCACGGATCCGCGAACCACGTCGTGCGAACCCCGGCGACGTCGGCAATCCCCGCGACGAGAAACCTCACGCCCCCGGCTTCGAGCTCCGCGCGCGTCACGGCGACGTCGTCGCACAGGAGCCCGACGTGCGTGTAACCGAGCCTCGTGACGTCGGCCGGACTCGGTGCGCCGCCCGCGGCCGAGGGATACTCGATGACCTCGATCACGCGATCCGATCCATCGTCGACGCCGATGATCGCGGCCTTCACGACGACTGGTTCAGGGACGAGCTCGCCCATGTCGCGCGCGATCGCGTCGCCGTCCATGCGGTAAGGCGGCGACAGCACCGTGAGACCCAACACATCGCGGTACCACGCGACCGCGACGTCGACATCGGCAACGTGTAACGCCGTGTGCGCGAGGCCGGTGATCACGAGAACGAGCGCAGCATTCCGCCCACCCAGCGCGCGTTGTCGGTGGCGTTCCAGCCCGCGAGCATGCCCTCGCTCAGGTCGTCGCAGCCGTAGCGAGTCGGGCCGTCGTCGTCGCAGATCGCGTCGACGATGCGCCGCGCCGCCTCGGCCGCCGGCGTGTATTGGTCGCGGATCCCCTGCCGGCCCTGCCAGAGACGCTCCGCGAGTTCCCGGTATTCGGCATGGTTCGCGGCGACCGGCGGCCGGTCGGAGTGCGCGAGCATGTCCGTCTCGATCGGTCCGGGCATGATCTCCACGACGCGGATGCCGAACTGCGCCACTTCCGCCGCGAGCGATTCGCCGAGCGCGGTCACGGCCGCCTTGGACGCACGGTACGTGCCGAGGAAGGGCACCGGCGCCAGGGTGGACGAGGACGTGATATTGCAGATCACCCCACCACCCCCGGCTCGCATCACCGGAAGCGCGCGCTTGGTGACCTCGACCAGGCCGAAGACGTTCGTCGCGAAGAGGCGTTCCCACGACTCTCGCGGCATGAACTCGAGCGGGAGATTGTCGCTCTCGACTCCGGCGTTGTTGACGAGCACGCGCAGCCCGGGGGGTATGTCGATGCTCGACGGATCGGTGACGTCGAGGCGCTCGACACGCATGCCCGTCAGGTCGGCGCCGTCGGTGGGGTCGCGCATCGTCGCGACCGTGTCGAATCCGCGCGCCGCGAGCTCGACCGCGACCGCTCGCCCGATACCCCGACTCGCACCCGTCACCAGCGCCAGGCCCTTCGGTTCCATGAGCGATAGCGTGCCACGTCTTCCGATGGACCTGCGCTTCAACGCCGAACAGGAACGCTTTCGCGCCGAGGCGCGGGCCTGGCTCACCGATCGTCTCGACGGCCGGTTCGCGTTAGTGCGCGGCCGCGGCGGCCCCGGCGACGAACACGACCTGTTCGACGAGCGTTTGGAATGGGAGCAGCAGCTCGGGCGCGACGGCTGGATCGGGCTCGGTTGGCCCGCGGAATACGGCGGGCGCGGCGCGACGCTGCTCGAGCAGGTGATCTTCTACGAGGAGTACGCGCGCGCGGGCGGCCCCGGACGCGTGGGCATCATCGGCGAGGGCCTTCTCGGTCCGACGATCGTGCACTTCGGATCGGACGTGCAAAAGCGACGGTTCCTCCCGGGAATTCTTCGGGGCACAGAGATCTGGTGCCAGGGATATTCGGAGCCGAACGCGGGCTCCGATCTCGCGAACGTGCAGACGCGGGCGGTGCTCGACGGAGACGAGTGGATCATCGACGGGCAGAAAGTATGGACCTCACTGGCGCATTGGGCGCAGTGGATCTTTGTGATCGTCCGCACCGACCGCGCGGCGCCGAAGCACAAAGGACTCTCGTATCTGCTCGTTCCGATGGACCAGCCCGGACACATCGAGATCCGGCCGATCGTGCAGATCACCGGGCACAGCGAGTTCAACGAGACATTCTTCGACGGCGCCCGGACCGCGGCGGCGAACGTCGTCGGCGACGTGAACGGAGGCTGGCGTGTGGCAATGGGCACTCTCGCGTTCGAACGCGGCGCGTCCACGCTCGGTCAGCAGCTGTCGTTCGAGAGCGAACTCGTCACGATCACCAAGTTGGCGCGCGCGAACGGGCTCGCTACGGATCCGGAATTCCGGCTTCGCCTGGCCGACGCATGGATGACGCTACGGGTCATGCGATTCCACGCGCTCCGGACACTGCCGATGTTGGAGCACGGAACCGTCGATCCGGCAACGTCGATTCACAAACTCTTCTGGGCTTCGTTCCATCGCGGTCTCGGCGAGCTGGCTGTCGACGTGCTCGGGGCCGGAGCGGCCGCGTTCGACCCCGCGGACGACACCGCCGATCGGCTCATGCGCCTGTTCCTTTACTCGCGCGCCGACACGATCTACGGCGGCTCGAACCAGATCCAACGCAACGTGATCGGTGAGCAGGCGCTCGGACTGCCGAAGGAGCCACGATGACGAACGCACCGACTTCCCCGGCGTACCCGCCCGGGCGCAGCCTCCTCGCCGGCAAGACGGTTCTCGTCACCGCGGCCGCGGGAACGGGCATCGGCTTCGCTACCGCGAAGCGCGCGTCGGAGGAAGGTGCACGGGTCGTCATCAGCGACATCCATGCGCGGCGCCTGCAGGAAGCCCTCGAGCAACTGGGCCCGAACGCGCACGCACTACTCGGCAACGTCACCGACGAGACGGACGTGCAACGTCTGGTCGACGAGGCGGTCGAGTACGGCGGCGGGCAGCTCGATGTGCTCGTCAACAACGCCGGCCTCGGCGGCACCGCCCTCCTGACGGAGATGACGGACGAGCAGTGGTTCTCGGTGCTCGACGTGACGCTCACCGGGACCATGCGAATGACGCGCGCGGCGTTGCGACACATGCGCGGCCAGGGAGGTGGTGCCATCGTCAACAATGCTTCGGTCGTCGGCTGGCGCGCCCAGGAAGGCCAGTCCCACTATGCCGCAGCCAAGGCAGGCGTGATGGCGCTCACCCGGTGCGCCGCCATCGAGGCCGCGCCGAGCAACGTGCGCGTCAACGCGGTCGCGCCGTCGCTCGCCATGCACCCGTTCCTGGCCAAGGTCACCACCGAGGAGTTGCTCGCCGAGCTCGAGACGCGAGAGGCGTTCGGCCGCGCCGCGGAGCCGTGGGAAGTCGCGAACGTGATCGTGTTCCTGGCAAGCGACCTCGCTTCCTATATGACCGGCGAGATCGTCTCGGTCAGCAGCCAGCATCCATAGCCCGGGCGCCGCGCGGGTTCAATCGCCCGGGAGGCTCGCGAGCAGGTCCGCGGCGCGGCGCGAGCCGGGCGCGAGCCCGCGGCGGGCCGCGTCACGGGCTTCGACCTGCAGGCACGCGTTCACCGGGCT
>DATJAA010000305.1:0-7153 GCA_035516815.1 Acidimicrobiia bacterium
GCGCGGACGCCCTCGACGACCTCTGCGTAGCTCGTGTTCGTTCCCATCAGATGCCGATGTCGACGATCGGGCGCTCGAGCGGGTTCACGTTGATCGACTGCAGTGCCGGGAGCAGCCTTTCGTAGGGGAGGCCGGCGAGGAAGCCGTCGATCGTTCGTTGGAAGTTCGAGATGTGTCCCTCGGCCCGCTCGGACAGTCGCAGGTACTCGAAGCCCCTGGCGTGCAGGCCCTTTTGTTGCCGCGGCAGGTTCGAGAAGTCCTGCGCGGGGATCGGCGGCCACCGAGGATCGTCGCTTTCCCACGGTTCGGGCGGCGTCGGCCTCGCCGGCTCGTGGCCCTTCGGAAAGCGCGTGAGCGACCAGATCTCCATCAGCGTCTCCTCCGGTCCGAGCGGGCGGAAGCGGTACGAGGATGCACTGCTGTACATGGGCAACACGAAGTAGTGCGGGAAGCAGTAGCCCATCGGCTCGTTGAGCCCGCGCGCGGCGAGATCGTTGAAGTCGGGAATGTCGGCTCCCTCGGCCCGGTGCCAGTTCACGACCGCGTCGTTGAGCGCGTGTTCCCAGGCCGCTACCGCGAGTGCGGGATCGGCCGGCAACTCCATGTCGCGCAAACCCTCGGCGATACGCACGTCGCTCGCGTGAACCATCCCTGCCATGCCGTCGCTCATCGTGCGCAGGTAGTGGATGTCGGCATCGATGTATGCACGCGGGTCGAATGGGCCCCTGGGCGGCGCGTACCGCGAGGCGATGCGTAGTTGCGGATGCGTCTCGACGACGTGGTACTGCTCTACGAACGCTTCTTGCGCGAGCTTCCAGTTCACGGGGAGACGGCACGCGTACCACCACTCGGTGCGCAGCGACTCCACCTTCCATGCATCGAGGATCGTTGCGAACGGTTCGATGCACTGCCGCAGCGGCGGGGCGTCGTTGTCGAGATTGATCCACGCGCAGCCGCCCCACATCTCGCACCGCACCGGCGAAAGATCGATGTCGCCCGGCTGCAGGTTGTGCTCGGAGAACGATTTCACCCAGGGAATGAAGGTGTTCTTGCCGTCGACGTCGTAACACCAGCCGTGAAACGGACAGGTGAACCCGCTCTCGCACGTACCGCGACCCTTGACGACCCGGACGCCGCGATGACGGCAGACGTTCTGGAACGCCCGCACCTCCATCGCGTCGGTACGGAGCACGATGATCGACTGATCGAGGAACTCGTACTCGACGAAATCACGCGGCTGCGGGATCTCCTCGAGCCGGCACGCCATCTGCCACACTCGAGGCCACAACAATTCGGCTTCCATCGCGTAGAAGTCCGCGTCGAAGTAGCGCTCCTTGGGAACCCGGTCCGGGAACTTCATCGCGTGCCGCACCGACGGGGAAGATACACCGACCGGTCGGTACAATGCCCGACGTGAACGTAGCAACCGACGTCGACGCGCTCATCGTCGGCGCCGGTATCACCGGCATCTACCAGCTCTACCGTGCCCGCGAAGCCGGCTTCTCCGCGACGTTGCTCGAGGCCGGGGGCGGCGTGGGTGGCACGTGGTACTGGAACCGTTATCCCGGCGCGCGCTTCGACTCCGAGAGCTACACCTACGCCTACCTGTTCTCGAAGGAATTGTTCGAGGAATGGGAGTGGCAAGAGCATTTCGCGCAGCAGCCGGAAACCGAGCGCTACCTCAACCATGTCGTCGACCGCTTCGACCTGCGGCGCGACATCCGATTCCAGGCGAAGGTCACCTCGGCCGTGTACGACGAGTCGTCGGGGACTTGGACCGTGGTGCTGGGCGACGGCACCGAACACCGCGCGCGCTTCTTGATCGCGGCCACGGGCGTGTTGTCGGTGCCGTACTTCCCCGCCGTTGCGGGCCGTGACGACTTTCGCGGCGAGTCACTTCACACCGGACTGTGGCCGGCGACGCCTGTCGATTTCAAAGGCAAGCGCGTTGCCGTCATCGGCACCGGATCGAGCGGCGTCCAGCTGATCCCCGCCATCGCCGGCGAGGTCGCCTCGCTCACTGTGTACCAACGCACTGCCAACTGGTGCACTCCCCTCAACAACGCACCGATCACGCCCGACGAGCAGCGACAACTCCGCGCCGACTTCGAAGCGATGTGCGAGACCCTGAACACATCGGTGAGCGGGTTCCTGCACACCGCGCATGATCGTGCGACGTTCGACGACTCGAAGGAAGAGCGATTGGCGTTCTTCGAGAAGATGTGGAACAGCCCCGGGTTCTCGAAGCTCACGAGTCACTACACTGACTTGTTGTTCGATCCCGCCGCGAACACGGAGTGGTGCGAGTTCATCGCCGACAAGATCCGCTCTATCGTCGACGATCCCGAGACCGCAGAGAAGTTGATCCCCGACGACCACCGTTTCGCCGAGAAGCGGCCTCCGTTCGTGAACGGTTACTACGAGACGTACAACCAGCCGAACGTCTCGCTCGTCGATCTGAAGGGCACGCCGATCGTGCGGATGACAGAGCGCGGAATCGAAACGTCCGAAGGCGAGCAGGAATTCGACATCATCGTGTGGGCGACGGGCTTCGATTTCGGTACGGGCGCGCTCAATCGAATGGGGATCCGGGGCCGGAACGGTCTCGCGCTCGCCGACGCGTGGCGTGACGGTCCGCGGACGTTCCTCGGCGTGCAGACCAGTGGCTTCCCGAACCTCTTCTTTCCGGGCGGGCCGCACGCGGCGGCCGGCAACAACCCGCGGTACAACGGCGACCAGGTCGATTTCATCTCCGACACCCTTGTGTACCTGCGCGACCACGGCTACGACACGATCGAGGTCGACCGCGCGGCCGAAGACGAGTGGACCAACATGGTCGACGCCGGCGCGCGTCTTTCACCCTTCGGGGAAAGCAGCTACTTCTTCGGCACGAACATCCCCGGCAAGCCGCGCCGGTATCTCCTGAACTCGGGGGGACGGCCGAAGCTCTTCAAGGAGATCGCCCGAGTCCGCGAGAACGACTACGCGTCGTTCAAACTGTCGCGATCGGCGTCGTAGGCGAGCCCACCGCGCCGGGCAGCCGTAGCGGCGGCGCGGTCAGCAGGAATCGGCTCCGGTCGTGCTCGCGCAGCCAGGTCGCGAGCTCGTGCAGATACCACATCTCGCCGAGCGGAACACCGAGTCGGAACAGGCAGAGGTTGTGGATCGGCAGGAACGAGTGCCGGCTCGGATCGCGGTCCTTGCCGAGCAGCCCTTCCACCGCGTAGTTGTCGGCGACGAGTGCCGAGATCTGCGATTCCGTGATCCACTCCAGTAGGGACTCGTCGCGCGCGTCGAGGTACGTGCACATCGTGTGGATCTTCACGGGATCGGGATCGCGGTTCCACTTCAGGACTTCGGTCGCGAAACCGGTGTGCAGCAGGAGCATGTCGCCCGGCTCGACGACCACATTGTCGGCCGCCATGATCTCGACGAGAGTCTTCCGGTCGACGCCGCGCCAGTCGTGACCCAAGTGGTGCGCAAGGTCGACGAGGACCCCGCGCCCCTGGACGCCCTGGTAAGCCATGTGCTCCAGGCCGAGGTGATGCGCGAAGCAGACGTGGCGGCCTCCGTCGCCGGCCGCGTCCTCCTTCGGGCCGACGAGGTCGATCCCGGCGCGGTACCCGTTGTAGTACACCGGCTCGTCGATGCCGTCGCCGTCCGCGTCGAACTCGGCACCGACGTGCGCGAGCGAATCCCACTGGGTCGAATACTGCAGCGAGAGGGTGACGATGTCGTCGGCCCACACGTCGACGTAGCGGGGATCACCCCACTCCTCCATCTCGCTCATGTGGACGTTGTAAAAGGTGTCGGCGTTGCCGCGCATGTCCTCGGTCGGCGCGAGGCGCGGCGGGAGCCGCCGCTGGTTCAGGGCGGTTCCACCGGGGTAGTCGAGCGGCAGGCTCAGACAGAAACTGATCCCGGCCCGGACTTCGCCCACGCCCTCGAGGACCTTGTCGGAGGTGAGCAGATTGATGCGGCCCAGCTCGTCGTCGTCACCCCAGTCGCCCCACGTCGAGCCGGCCGGGCGTTGTTCCCACCGCTTCGTCACGGCGGTGTTCTACCACCGGGGAGCGTTGCCTGTACCGACCGGTTGGTTTAGCCTCGACGAATGACGCAGAAGGATTTCGTGGTCTCCGCGGACGGGCACCTGCTCGAGCCCACGGACCTCTTCCGCACCCGCTTGCCGAAGCACCTGCGGGACCGCGCCGTCTGGGAAGAAGACTTCGAGGTCGAGCCGTTGGTCGAAGGCGGCGCCCGGATCTTCCGGCAGTTGCACACGCCGGGGTACGAGGGCTGGACGATCTCGCGGTACCGCCAGACCGGCGGACGGATGCCCGAAGGTGACCCCGTGCACATCCTCGAGGACATGGACTTCGACGGCGTCGACGTTCAGGTGATGCACCCGAACCTGTCGCTGTTCGGGCTCTACTCCGACGACCACGAACTGTCGATGGCACACGCCCGCGTCTACAACGACTACGTCGTCGAACGCTTCGAGCCGTACTTCTCGCGGCTGGCTCCCACCGCGCCCGTGCCGATCACCGACGTCGACGACGCGGTCGTCGAGATCGAGCGCGTCGCCGCGGCCGGCTTCCGTGCAATCCTCCTCCCGGCCACCCCGCCGCAGCCGTACTACTCGCGCTCGTTCGACCCGGTGTGGGCGGCGGCGCAAGCCAACGGTGTACACGTGTTCATCCACACCCAGACCGGCGGCGTGAAGGTCAACGACGCAACGGCGACGACACTCAAAGTCGTCATGGAACAGGCGGCACAGGTCAACCAGCCGATGACCGAGAAGTCGGCGTCGAAGCGGATGATCACGCAGTGCGTCTACGGTCCGATGGTCCCGCAACAGGTCATGTGCGAGCTCATCGGCGGCGGCGTTGCCGAGCGCTATCCCGACCTGCACTTCGCGCTGATCGAATTCAACGCCCACTGGCTGGGGTCGCTGGTGGGGAGCATGGACAAGTGCTGGGTCACCGGAATCGGGCAGGACGCCGACTGGTGGCTCGGCGTCTGGGACAAGGCGCGGCCCGCCGACGACCAACCGGGCATGGCGCAGCTCTTCCGGCTCAACGACAAGTGGCCGTACCCGCTGGCGCCGAGCGAGTACGTGAAGCGCCAGTTCCACGTGTCGTTCCAGGACGATCCCGTCGCCGTCGCGTGCCGGCACGTCACGGGGTTGTCGACGATCGTGTGGGGCAACGACTACCCGCACGCGGAAGGGACGTTCCGGCGCAGTCGAGAGTTGCTCGACAAGCAGCTCGGCGATCTGCCCGCCGACGAGCGGGCCGCCCTCGTCGGTGGCACGCTCGGCCGCCTCCTCGGTTTCGAGACCCCGGCGCACTCGGTGCGCGCCTGAACGAGCTCGCTAGTTCGCGATACCGCGGATGAAGATGTCGGCGAAAGGCTTGGCCACGTCGCGCGCCGACAAGGGACCGCCGGGCTTCAACCACAAATACGTGTAGTTGTGCATGCCGAGCCACGCGAGCGCGGTGAGCCTCGCGTCGATATCGCGGAACTCGCCGGTGTCGATACCGTCCTGAAGGACCGCTTCGACGCGGCGCTCGTACTCGCGCCGCCTGACGCGGAACTGCTCGGCGCGTTCGGCGGTCAGCGCGGGGAACTCGTGCAGGAAGACCCAGACGTGATCCGGGTAGCGGTGGATGACGTCGAGGAGCTCGTCGCCGAGCATCGCGAGGCGCGCCGACGGCGAACCGCCCGCCTCCGCGACGCGCGCGGCGCCGAGCATCACCTCGTCCATCACGCGATCGTGGATCGCGGCGAGGAGCTCTTCCTTCGAATCGATGTAGTGGTAGAACGCGCCTTTGCCGAGACCATTGACCGCGCACAACTCAGCGATGCCCGTGGCGTGATAGCCCTGGCGCGCGAACACCGGTGCCGAGGTGTCGACGATGAGGTCGCGACGCGCCTTCCACCTCTCGCTGCGTTGGGGCTCGTCGCTCGCTGCGGTGGCCGGCATCGGTTGCGACGGTACCGCAAAAGTAGAGTGACTGGTCGGTACAACGTGAGAAGGGTTCCCGGTGGACAAGCTCAGCTTCGAGGGGCGCGTCGCAGTCGTCACCGGCGCGGGGCGCGGCATCGGGCGGGCGTATGCACGGTTGCTCGCCGAGCGGGGTGCTTCCGTTGTGGTCAACGACCTCGGCGGTTCGATGGCCGGCGAAGGCGGCGACTCCGGACCGGCGTCGAGCGTCGCGGCCGAGATCGTCGCCGCGGGCGGTGTTGCGATCGCGGATACGAGCGACGTTTCCAAACGAGCGGGAGCGCAGACGCTCGTCGACACCGCGGTCGGGCAGTTCGGAACCGTCGACATCCTGATCAACAACGCCGGCATCATCCAGTGGGCCAGGTTTCCGGAAGCCGACGCGGACAACCTCGAGCGGCACCTCGCGGTGCACGTCGGCGGCTCGTTCCTCGTGACTCGCGCCGCGTGGCCGCACATGGTCGAACACAGCTACGGCCGTGTCGTCATGACGACCTCCGCGGGGATATTCGGACTGCCGAACAACACCTCGTACGCAACTGCCAAGGGCGGCGTCATCGGCCTCACGCGCAGTCTCACAACCGCCGGCGCCGCCCACGGCATCAAGGTCAACCTCATCGCGCCCGCGGCCTACACGCGCATGGCGAGCGGCCCCGGAGCCGAGCAACTCCCGCCGGAGCTGGTGGCGCCGATGGTCGCGTTTCTCGCGCACGAGGACTGTCCGGTCAGTGGTGAGATCTACGCCGCGGGCGCGGGTCGGTTCGCGCGGGTCTTCATCGGTGTGACGCGGGGCTACGTCGCCGCGACGTCGTCGCCCACGATCGAAGATGTCGCGCGCAGCTGGGCGACGATCAATGACGAGACGGGTTACTACGTGCCGGCCGACCTCAACGCGTGGTCGGCGGCCTTCATGGCGCATCTGCTTCCCGAGGCTTGAGCGTCACCGCGTTTGGGTGCGCAACTCTCGCTTCAGCACCTTGCCGGAAGGGTTCCGCGGGAGCTCGTCCACGAACATCACGTCCTTCGGTACTTTGAAACGCGCGAGCTGTCCGCGGCAGTGCTCGATGAACTCGTCCGGCGTCGTCGTCGCCCCCGCGCGCAGTACGACGTACGCGACCGGCACCTCGCCCCAGCGATCGTCGGGCC
>DATJAA010000306.1:0-4268 GCA_035516815.1 Acidimicrobiia bacterium
GCGTGTGCGAGCAGCGCGGCCTGTGGATGCACGTCGACGCCGCGTACGGCGGCGGCGCACTGTTCGCACCCTCGGCGCGGGCGCGCTTCGATGGAATCGAACGATCCGATTCGCTCGTCATCGACCCGCACAAGTGGCTGTACTCGCCCCTCGACTGCGCGGCGCTGCTGTATCGCGACCCGGCGCTCGCCCGGTCGGTGCACGGACAGCACGCCGCGTACCTCGACACAATGAACGACGAGACGAGCGGCTGGAATCCGGGCGACTACGCCTACCAGCTGACCCGGCGTGCGCGCGGCCTGCCCTTCTGGTTCTCGCTCGCGGTGTACGGCTCCGATGCGTACACGGCGGCGGTCGAGACCGTGCTCGCCACGACCCGATCGACGACTGACCGAATCCGATCCCTTGACCACCTGGAGCTCGTGCGCGAGCCGGAGCTCTCCATCGTGCTGTTCCGGCGCAAGGGATGGACCGCGTCCGAGTACACCGAGTGGAGCGCTCGGCTGGCGCGCGAACAGGTGGCGCTGGTCGTCCCCACGAGCTGGCAGGGGGAGACGGTGGCCCGGCTCGCGTTCCTCCATCCGCGAACCACGATGGACATCGTCGACGAAGTGCTCGCCTCCACCTCCTAGGTCCCCGGCGCACACGCACCCCAGAGGCCGCGCCCCGCCGCGCGGGCCCGGAGCTCGTCCTGCAACATCGCGCGCGCGTAAACGCCGTTCGGGGGGATGATCAGCAGGCGCGCGTAGCCGAGCCGGAGCAGCTCGTCGTCGTAGCGCACGCCGCCGACGTAGACGTACGCGAGCAACCGCCCGTACTTGTCGCGCGTCTCGACATCGGTCTCCAACGACACACGCGTGCCCGGCGGCAGGCGGGCCTTGGTGTGCGCGCTGGCTTCGGGCCCGTAGCATTGCACCGGCTTGCGCGGATCGACCGTCTCGGGCGTGTCGGCGCCGAGGATCCGCACCTTCTCGGAACGGCCCGCGATGCTCACGACGATCGTGTCACCGTCGACATCGTGCACCACCGTCGCGTCGAATCTCGCCGCCACGCGTCTATCCGACCGCCACCCCCACCCGGCGCTCCCGAGCAGGGCGACGGCGAGCATCGCGCACGCGGCCCGGGAGCGAGCCATGCGCGCAAGGTATCAGCCGCGTGTGCCAGCCAAAACGTGGATCGCCATCGCCACCGAGGGCCCGACGACCCGGCGACCGTCCCGACCTATCGGGGCAGGAAATCGAGCAGCAGCGCGTTGACCTTGTCGGGTGCCTCCCACTGCATCCAGTGACCCGGTCCCTCGACGCGCTCGTAGCGGAACGTGTTCGCACAGTACTTCGACGACGCGGTCATCTGCTCTTCCGTGAGCGCGAAGTCGCCGCTGCTCCACAGCCCCATCGCCGGGGACTGCACCGCCGGCAATTCGAGGGGCGGGTCGATCAGCGACTGTGGGGTGATCGTGGCGCGATACCAATTCAACCCGGGAGTCAACGAGCCGTCGCGCTGCAGATCGGCGATCACCGCGTCTGCATCGGGATGCTGCGACCACTCACGGAAGTTCGCCCAATCGTTCATCGTCAACCACTGTTCGGCGATGTCACGGAACTGGAACAAGAGCATGTACCACGACTTCTCGCGCTGCGCGAGACCCGCGCTCGCGAACGCGGACGGATGGCCGACGGAAAGCGCCACCAGATGGTCGACCCGTTCGGGCGCGAACGCGGCCGTCGCCCACGCGACCGCGGAACCCCAGTCGTGGCCGACCACGTGCGCGCGCTCGAGACCGAGGTGGTCGAGGATGGCGGTCACGTCGATCGCGAGGAACGGGATCGCGTAAGCGTCGACCTCCGACGGCTTGTCGCTCGCGCCGTAGCCGCGCTGGTCGGGCACGATGACCCGGAAACCCGCGTCGACCAGGGCCGGCACCTGCTTCGACCAGAGCCGCTTGGAGTCGGGGAAGCCGTGCAGCAGGACGACGGGTCGCCCCTCGCCTTCGACCTGCACGTCGAGCGTCACGCCACCGGAATCGATACGCATTCGCGCTCCGTTCGCTCAGCCGGCCACGGTGGCCAGCAACTCTTCCCGGGTGGGCGCGAACACTGGCTCGTCGCGCCAACCCGAGCCCAACTCGAGGACTTTCTCGCGGATGCCGGGGCGCGCCAACGCCCGCTCCGGATAGTCGAGGACCCCTGCGACCGACAGCATCGCCCGGAACACCTCGGGATCCTTGCCGGCCGCGCTCGCGAGTGCCTGCATGACCTCGTAATGCGGATCGCCGGGGTCGTACATCTTGCCCTCGATCCCCGCGTCGATCTCGGCCAGCCGGTGACGGTCGAACTCGAGCGTCGCGCGGTAGTAGGGCTCCACCGCGGCTTGGGTGACCTCGTGCCACTGCTGCGCGAGATCGAGCGGATCCTCGATCGACGCGTCGCGCAGCAGATCGCGCAGCGCGACGGCGTGCATGAGGCCGATCGACGCTCCGCGGCCGAGCGACGGATTCGTGCAGGCCCACGAGTCGGCGACGGCCATGACGCCGGTCGCAACCGGCGTTCCGTCGACGACGTACGAGCGGTGCCGGTCTTCGATCTTGGTCATCACCGCGATGTCGTCGATCGGCTCACCGTCGGCCCAGTGCGCGACGAGCGGGAGCGTACGCCAGGTCCGCATCCACGTGTCGACGTCCTTGAGGCCGCGTAGCGCGGTGTCCTTGGCGCTGGTGATGAACCCCGTGCCCCACGTGCCGTTGTCGCCCGGCAACGTCAGCGTCGAGATCGTGCCCCATGGCATGAGCAAGCCGCACAGTAACGGAGGGATGTCGCCCGTGGGAGAGCGGAAGTGCCGCGCGTAGTACATGAAGCCGGAGTCGTCGACCTCTTCTTCCGGAGCGCGCGCGCCGATTGCGGTGAGCATCGCGGGTAACGACGAGCGGCGGCCGGCCGCGTCGATCACGACATCGGCCAGCAGCTCTTCACCCGCGTCGGTGCGGACACCCACGATGTTCGGGACGCCGGGTGAGACATCGCGGTCGGAGAGGAGTGCGACGACGGCGACTCCGCGCCGCACGGTGAGCCGAGGAGTGCGCGTGCACGCGCGATCGAGCGCGGCCTCCATCACCGGCCGGCGCGCCGTCACGGACACGAACTCGTCGTCTGTGTCGCGATATCCGCCGATCATCTCCGGCGGAACGAGACGCATCGGGTTGTACCGGATCGCACCGAGCGCCTCCGCCTCCTCGATGACGTCGGGGAGCTCGGTCTCCGCGAGCGCACGGAACCGCGGGGCGAAGAAGTGCACGAGCCGGAACTGGTTCACACCGCGGCGCTCCCAGTTCAGCCAGAGGTCGTCGGCCGATTCGGGCGGTGACGCGGCATCACGTTCCAACAGGGTGACGTCGTGCCCGTCGCGCGCGAGCAACATCGCGCTCGTGAGACCGCCGACTCCCCCGCCTATAAGGACGATCGTTGCCACAGTGCCCCCTTCTGCGTCGCGTGACCCTATCCCCGAGCAGTTCGCAGCTCACCCGTACCCCGGAGCTCCTTTTTGCACCGTGCATGACCGAACCGGAGAGCGGCCGGAGCTAGGGTCGTCGGCCATGCACGTGGTGCGCGTCGTACGCGTGCTGCTCGTCGTACTGATCGTCGCCGTCGTCGTCGGCGCCGGATCCTCGGTGCTGAGCGCACGTCCCGACCTCGACAAGGCCAAGCACAACGTCGATCTGGCGTGGTCGTCGCTCTCGGTTCGGCTCGACCATCGTTACCTGCTGCTGGCAGCGGTCGACGACAAGCTCCGCCCGGTCCCGGGTCCGATCCACACGGTCGCGACCGACCTCGACGCCGCACTCGCGCATTGGCGCGACGTGCGCCAGAACGGAAGCGTCACCGCGCAGGTCGACGCCGCGAACGACGTCGAGGCGCTCGCGCGCCGGGTCGTCGCAACGGCGGGCGCCTCCCCACGTGTGAAGAACGACGACGCCGTGCTCACCGCGATCGGTCAGTTCCTCGACGACGGTTCGCGGGGCGGTGCGGCGTCGTCGTTCAACACCGACGTCGTGCACTACGAGCACGAGCGACGCGGGCCCGTGCGCACCGTGGTCGCATCGGTCCTGGGGGACGGCACCATCCCGGTTCTCGACACCTCGCAGGCGACGCCAACGACGACACCCTCGGCGTAGAGCGCGCCGCGGCCGGTCGTTCCGGCTGTAGGTGTCACACCTGTTCGTTAGGGTCGCCGCATGCTCATCGGATCGGCGCTCGGCGTCTCGGCAGTGGGCG
>DATJAA010000307.1:0-8081 GCA_035516815.1 Acidimicrobiia bacterium
GAATTCCCCGACGATGCCGCGCGGCACATGGCGGTGAACCTGTCCGCGCGCCAGCTCCAGTATCCGGAGGTCGTGGACCAGGTTCGCGAGGTGCTCTCCGAGTTCAACGTCGAACCAGGTTCGTTGATCCTCGAGATCACCGAGAGCGCCATGATGACCGACATGGACACGGCGATCGAGCGGTTGCAGGAGTTCAAGCAGCTCGGCGTGCAGCTGGCGATCGACGACTTCGGGACGGGATATTCGTCGCTCAACTACCTGCGGCAATTCCCCGTCGACATCTTGAAGATCGACAAGTCCTTCGTGGATGGTCTCGCGCACGAGGCACCGTCCTCGTCGCTCGTCGCGACCGTGCTCGAGCTCGCTCGGGTGCTCGAGTTGAGGGCGGTCGCGGAGGGTGTCGAACAGGCCGACCAGCTCGCGCATCTGCAGGACTTGCAGTGCGAGTTCGGTCAGGGCTTCCTGCTCGCGAAGCCACTGAACCCGATGGGGTTGCGCCAAGTCCTCAAGAGCCGGCGAGAGATGCCGGTGACGCCGATCACGCCAATTGCCCCGAAGGTGCCCGGGTCCTGAGCGTGTAGGCCGCACGCCCTCAAGGACCCTCCGAACCATGCCGATCGCAGGACATGGTCCGCGCCGAAGCCACTGACGGATTGCCGGCCGCCCAGACACCGGGCGGCGCGGACTCCCGCAGCCTCGTCGACGACACCAAGCCGCAGCGTCGCCGCGACGACACGTGGCTCGATTCGTGGAGCGCGGCCGTCTCGGACCTGGCGCGCCTTACGTCGTCGCATCCGATGATGGATGCGGTCATCGATGAACAGCGGGGTCGCCAGATCCGCGTCGGCGACCAGTGGCTCGCGGACTTCGCATCGTGCAACTACCTCGGCTTCGATCTCGACGAAGAGATCATCGCCGCGGTTCCCGAGTATCTGTCGCGTTGGGGGACGCACCCCTCGTGGTCGCGCTTGCTCGGGAGCCCCCGTCTGTATCCCGAGATCGAGGAGCAGATGACAGATCTGCTCGCGTGCGAAGACGTTCTGCTGTTGCCGACGATCACGCTCATCCACTCGTCGGTCATTCCGGTGCTGGTCGGGAACGGCACGGTGTTCCTCGACGGGCGCGCCCACAAGACGATCTACGACGGCGCCATGTACGCGACGAGTCACGGCGCGACCGTGCAGCGTTTCCAGCACGACGATTGGGAGCACGTCGACGTCCTGTTGCGTGCGAGCGATCCGAGCTTGCCGCGGCTGATCGTTCTCGACGGCGTCAACTCGATGACCGGCAACGCTCCCGATGTTGCCGAGTTCGCCCGGGTCGCGCGCGAGCGCAACGCGCTGCTCTACATCGATGACGCGCACGGGTTCGGCGTCATCGGCGAGCGGTCGCCCGACGAGCTTTGTGACTATGGCATCAAGGGCAACAGCATTCTTCGCCACCTCGACGTCGACTACGAGAACGTCGTCCTGGTCGCCGGATTCTCGAAGGCGTACTCGTCGCTGCTCGCGTTCCTCGCGCTGCCCACGAGGTTGAAGGAAGCGCTGAAGGTGATGGCGCCGCCGTACCTCTACTCGGGACCGTCGCCAGTGGCGTCGCTTGCCACTGTGCTGGCCGGGCTCGAGGTGAACCGCAAACGCGGTGACCAACTCCGCTACGACCTCTGGCGCCGGACCCACCGCGTGCTCGAGGCCCTCGACGAGCTCTCGATTCGGACGCCGAACCGATCGGGCTATCCGCTCATCGAGATTCCGCTCGCGGATCATCGCGACATCGACGCGGTCGGGCGCTTCCTGTTTGATCACGGCATCTACGTGACGCTCGCCGCGTACCCGCTGGTGCCGAAGCACGAGGTCGGCTTCCGCGTTCAGGTGACGGCGGCGAACACCGACGAGGAGATCGAGCACCTCGTCGCGACGATCCGCCTCCTCGCCGACCGGTTCCAGCTCGCAGGGCCTTCGAACAGCAAGAGCTGACGCGGGACCGCGCTGTGGCCGCCGCGCCGGCACTCGCTCGCCCGTTGCACCATCGGGATTTCCGGCTCCTCTGGATCGGAATGACCATCTCGCTCATCGGCGATGGGGTCATGTTCGTCGCGCTCGCGTGGCAGGTTCTGACCCTGTCCAACGCGCCGTCGGCGCTCGCGCTGGTCGGACTCGCGATCACGTTGCCGCAAGTTGTTCTCGCGCTCCTGGGCGGGGTCGTCAGCGACCGGTTCGATCGGCGTGTGGTCATGATCGCGGCCGACGTCGTACGCGCGGGCGTGCTGGTCGTTGTCGGCGCGCTGTCGATCACCGGCGAGTTGCGGATATGGCACCTGCTCGTGCTCGGCGCGTGCTACGGCGCCGGTTCTGCATTCTTCGCGCCGGCGTTCGACGCGATCATCCCCGGCCTCGTCCCGGCCGACGTCCTCACCGAAGCAAACTCGCTCGACCAACTCGTACGTCCGCTCGGGACGCGACTCATCGGTCCTCTCGTCGGTGGGCTCGTCGTCGCGGCCGCCGGGGCCGGCTGGGCGTTCGTGGCCGATGCGGGAACTTTCGTGTTCTCCGTGGCGTGCCTCATGCGAGTGTCGACGTCGTGGACGCCATCCGGGGCAGGCACGTCGTCGACGTCCGCGGCCGCGGATCTGCGAGAGTGCTTCCAATTCGTGCGCGCACGCGTGTGGCTGTGGGGCACGCTGCTCAGCTCGAGCGTCGCGTGCTTGCTGTTCCTCGGTCCGTCGGAGGTTCTCCTCCCCTTCGTCGTGAAGCACGATCTGCACGCGAGCGCGAGCACACTCGGCGCGGTCTTGGCTGCGGGTGGCATCGGAGCCGTCGGCGCGGCAGTAGTCGTCGGTTCGCGCGGGCTGCCGAGGCGAAGCATCACTTTGATGTACACGGCATGGACGGTGTCGACGATCGGCATCGCCGCGTACGGAATCGCCCGATTCACGTGGCAGCTGATGCTCGCGTGCCTGTTGTTCAACGCACTGGAGACGGCAGGACTGATCGTGTGGGCCACGGTGCGTCAGCGCAATGTTCCGCGCGAGCTCCTCGGACGCGTCGCGAGTCTCGATTGGTTCGTCGCCACCGGGCTCACTCCGTTGTCGTTCGCGCTTGTGGGCCCGGCCGCGGCCGTCTTTGGAGTGCGCGGGACGCTCGTCGGCGCCGGCCTGCTCGCCAGCGCGGTTACCGCGGCCGCGTTCTTCCTGCCCGGTATGCGCTCGCCGGAGGGCGCGCCGGCCGCGACCATGTACGACGTCACGTGCGTGTGACGGTTGTCGTCGCGTAGCCTCGGGTCGATGCGGCGACCGCCCTTCAACCTCGAGTACAAGTGGCTGGTCGCCGTCGTTTTCGTATGCGGAATGTTCATGGACATCATGGACACGACGATCGTGTTCGTCGCGACGCCGACCCTCGCGCGCGAGTTCAACGCTTCGCAGAGCGCGATCGAGTGGGTGGTGCTCGGCTACCTCCTCTCCCTCGCCGTCTGGATCCCGGCCTCCGGATGGATCGGCGACCGCATCGGGACCAAGAAGGTGTTCCTGTTCGCGCTCGCGATGTTCACGCTCTCTTCCGCGTTGTGCGGGCAGGCACACAGTCTGCGCGAGCTGGTCGCGTTCCGCGTGCTGCAAGGCGTCGGTGGCGGCATGTTGACGCCGGTCGGGACCGCGATGCTGTTCCGCGCCTTTCCGCCCGTCGAACGCGCAAGGGCGTCGACGGTGCTCATCATTCCGACGGTCCTCGCGCCCGCGCTCGGGCCGATCATCGGCGGGTGGCTTGTCACCGACGTCTCGTGGCGGTGGATCTTCTACGTCAACCTGCCCATCGGCATCTTCGCGTTCGTCCTCGGCGCCTTGTACCTGCGCGAGCACCGAGAGGGAACGGCCGGACCGTTCGACGGAGCCGGATTCATCCTGTCGGGCGCGGGCCTCGCGCTCGTCTTGTACGCGCTCTCCGAAGGGCCGCTCAAGGGTTGGCGGTCGCCGGTGGTCCTGTTCACGGGGATGCTCGGTCTCGCGATGTTCGCGCTGCTGGTTGTCGTCGAATCGCGGGTGAAGTTCCCGATGCTCGCGCTACGCCTGTACAAGGAGCGCATGTTCCGCAACGCGAACATCGTCCTCACGTTGACATACGGAAGCTTCGCCGGCGTGCTCTACATCCTGCCGCTCTATCTCCAGGACCTGCGCGGCCTGAGTGCGCTGCAGTCCGGTCTGACCACGTTCCCCCAAGCGGTGGGGGTGGTCATCTCCAGCCAACTCGTCGGCCGCCTCTACCACCGTGTCGGTCCGCGCCGGCTCATCGTGTTCGGGATGCTCGGCATGTCCGCGGTCACGATGCCCCTCGCATTTAGCGGCCTCGGCACCGACTTGTGGTGGCTGCGGCTGATCATGTTCGCCCGGGGTATCTGCATGGCCTTCGCCTTCGTGCCGCTGCAAGCCGCGACGTACGCCAACATCACGCCGGAGGACACCGGCCGGGCTTCCGCGCTCTACTCGACCCAAAGGCAGGTCGCCGCGGCGCTCGGTGTCGGCACGCTCCTCACCGTTCTGCTGTCCGGAACACAGACGATCGCGGGACCGACGCTTTCGGCGTACCAGACGACGTTCTTCGTAGGTGCCTGCATGGTCGCCGTCGGTGCGGTCGCCGGTTTGTTGATTCGGGACGAGGACGCGGCGTCGACGATGGAAGGACACGCCCCGTCGCCGGACGCGGCGACGATCGCGGTGGCGGCCGCGGCCGACGAGCCCGCGTCCTCGACCGGCTGAGTCAATCGCGCTTCAGCCAGGTGTGCGCAGGATCCTCGTACATCGTGAGCTGACGTTGCGCGCCGGCGAGCGCCCACAGGTAATAGAGGCGATAGCCCGGGGCCGCGCAGACGGGGTGGTAGCCGCGCCGGATTCCGACGACGCTTCCGTGCCGCACGAAGACCGCCCGTTCGTCACCGCCCGACTCGTACAGACCCTGGAACCCGAAGCCGTCGGGCCGGTCGAAGCGGTAGTAGTAGACCTCCTCGAGCGCGGGCTCGCCGTCGGCGCCGTCGTGCTTGTGGGGCGGAAACGACGACCATTGCCCTGCCTCGTTGAACGTCTCGCCGACGAGCAGACGGCGCGCGGGCACCGAATCGGCGATCACGTCGTGAACCTCGCGCTGCCAGCCGGGCTTGCCGCGCGTCTGCACGACGACATCCGTTGGCCGCACGATCTGCGCGGCGGCCGACGACGACAGCTCGTAACCGACGGTCGCGACGATCGCGAGCTCGGCCGCGGTGAGGGCCTCGACCTTGATCGAGCTCCCCGGAGGCAGGTATGCGGCCGACGCGCGCGTCTCGAACACCGAGCTGCGCCGCGCGCGCTCGTTGCCCAGGCGGACCTCGCCCTGCAGCAGGACGGCTGCAGCCTCTTGGCCCGCGGCCGGCTCGACCACGTACGTCTCGCCCGCCGAGAGTGTCAGCACATCGAGTTGCACGTGTTCGCCGCGATACGCGGCGTCGGTCACCGGCGGATTCCGATCGCGTGCGGGTGCCCGGGCGGCGGAAGCGGGTGGCGGAAAAGCGACGCCGCGTTCTCGTGGCTGATCTTCGCGATCTCGTCCGCAGGAAGACCGCCGAAGACGTCGGCGAATACCTGTTGCGTGTCCGGCCACGTGCCGTCGCCGTGCGGGTAATCGGACTCGAACGTGATGTGGTCGATGCCGACGGTGTGGCGTGTGCTCAGGGTCGACGGGTCGTCGATCGTGGAGAACCAGAAGTTCCGGTGCAAGACCTCGGCCGGCCGCAGCTTGCCGGGGAAGTAGCTGCCGTACCCCGAGCGGTCGACGATGTTCTCGAGCCGGTCGTGCAGCATCGCGACCCATCCGATGCCGCCCTCGCTCATGATGATCCGGAGATCGGGGTAAGTCGCGGGGTAGCGCGACCACAGCCATTCCGCGCACGCGCCGAGCGAGAGCTGACCGAACAGCGTGGCGGCGAGCGGGACCATCGGTGAGCCGGGCGGCATGTCGGCGACGCCGCTCGAGCCGACGTGCAGGCATACGACGGTGTCGGTGTCGACGCAGGCGGAAATGACAGGGTCCCACCACTTCGAGAAGATCGGCTCCATGCCGATCCGGTGCGGCATCTCGGGAAGGGTGACGGCGGTGAAGCCGCGTGCCGCGTTTCGGCGGATCTCTCCCGCGGCGAGGTCCGCATCCGCGAGATAGGTGATGCCCATCGGCACGATGCGGTCGGGGTACTTCGAGTACCACTCGTCATGGAACCAGTCGTTCCACGCACGCGTCACCGCGAGACCCAACTCCGGATCGTGGCACCGAGAGAACACGGAGCCGCAGAAACCGGTGATCTGCGACGGAAAGTTCACGGAGGCCCAAACGCCGTTGATGTCCATGTCGTGTATGCGCGCGTCGACGTCGAAACAGCCCGGCCGCATCTCGTCGAAGCGGGTCGGCTCGACCTTCCAGTCCTCGCGCTTGCGGCCGACGACCGCGTTCAGTCCCACCTGGAAGAACACCTTGCCGTCGAAGTGCCAGACCTCGTGCCCTTCTTCGGTCTCGACGACCTTCGGCGCGCTCTCCTGCAACTTCGCGGGCAGCCGATCCTCGAACATGTCGGGCGGCTCGACGAGGTGATCGTCGGTCGAGAAGAGCGTGTAGCGAATCGGCCGCGGTTCAGGATCGTCCTCGAGGCCGTGAGTCTCGCTCTTGCGCCAGTTGAGCCGGATCGTGTCCGCCATGGCCGGAAGGGTACGCCGGACCTGACGCACGTGTCAGACGCCCACCCGCGTTATTGCTTGACCCACTCTGCGTCGATCGTGAGCTTGACCTTGTCGCCGACGAGGACGCCGCCGGTCTCGAGCGCGACGTTCCACTCGAGGCCCCAGTCCTTGCGGTTGACCTCGGTCTCGGCGGTGAAGCCGACACGCGTGTCGCCCCAGGGCGACGCCTGTGAGCCGAGGTACTCGCCCTCGAGCGTCACGGGTCGTATGGCATCGCGGACGGTCAGGTCGCCGTGCAGCGTGAAGTTTCCGTCACCGTGGTCTTCGACGCTCGTCGAACGGAACGCGATGGTCGGATACTTGTCGGCATCGAAGAAGTCGGCCGAGCGCAGGTGCTCGTCGCGCTTGGGGTCGCCGCTCTCGACGCCGGCGACGTCGATCGTGGCTTCGACCGACGACTGCGCCGGGTCCTCGGCAATGTCGAGTCGGCCAGCGGTGACGGGGAACCGGCCCCGGACCTTGGTCACCATCAGGTGGCGGGCGCTGAACGAGACGTGGGAATGGCTCTGGTCGAGCGCGTACGAGCCCGCAGCCGGGGCGGTACGGACGGCGTGAGACGGAGTTGTGGTCATTGGCGGACTCCAGTCGTGCGTGGGTTGGGCCGAACGTTGCTCGCGCAACGACCTGTAGAAGCTTGCGACCGCAAGGAGTATTCCCGGCGCCGCTAGAATTCCGCGATGACGGGAGCCGAAACCCGCTGGCTCACAGACCCGGAGATGGTCGCGTGGCGCGGGCTCGTACGGTCGACGACCGGCCTGCTCGCCATGCTCGACAACGAGCTCCAGGCTGAGCACGGCCTGAGCCTGGGCGACTACGAGGTGCTCGTCCTCCTGTCGGAGGCGCCCGGGCGGGCCATCCGAATGAGCGAGCTGGCCGAGCAGCTGCGTCTCTCTCCGAGCGGCATGACCCGCCGCATAGACGGGCTGGTCAAGGGCGGGTTGGTCGAGCGCAGGCCGTGCCCGAGCGACCGCCGCGGGTCGAACGCCGTCCTCACGCCGCGCGGTTTCGAGACCTTGCAGGCCGCCGCGCCCACTCACCTGCGCGGGGTGCGAGAGCACTTCATCGACCGCCTCGATCCGAAGCGGCTCGCGCAGCTCGCGGCCGCGCTGTCCGCGATCGACATCGACGATCAGAAGGCGGCCGGAGGCTGCGATCGCGCGGTCGATTTGCGTGAGCGAACGGCGGAGGGCGACGCCTAGATTCCCGCGCGCACGCGGCGGTGCGCGTCCAGCGCCGCGCGCGCGAGCGACTCGTGGTGATGGTGCCACTCAGTGGCGCCGACGTCGTCGATCGCGCGCCACGCGACCTCGGTGACTTCGTGCAGCTG
>DATJAA010000308.1:0-6306 GCA_035516815.1 Acidimicrobiia bacterium
AGCGTCGACGACGTGACTTCGAGCAGCCGGCGGAGCTGGTGGTACGAGCTCCAGGACGCGAGGTCGAGCAATTCGTCGGCCGAGCGGGATTCGCCGGTTTCTTCGAGCAGGCGATCGACGGCGCCGGGCGCGGCGTGCTCGCGCAGATACCGGACGAGGAGCCACGTATTCACGCCCGCGAAGTGACAGCCCGCTTCGCTGCCCGATCCCAGTTGCATCCAGCAACCGTCGTCGCGCTCGGGGCGCCGCTTGAGTGGTGCGTGGGCGGTTCCGGGTGCGGCGCTCTGGTGTGGTTGGGGCGATCCGCGAGGCTTCAGCGGGTTCGCGGCTCGATTCCGACCACGATTCTCGGCCACGCGCTGACCAATTCGCCTTCCACCCGGCCGATCCGCAGCCGGCCGGCGTTGCGTCGCATCCACCGGTCGACGACGAGGATCTCCCCGACGTCGTCCTGCCAAGAATCCCGTCGCGAAGAATCTTCCGAAGAATCTTCGCAACGGCGCGATTCGCAGGTGGGTAGGGGGAGGGGGCGGCCGCCGGGGCCGGGCGCTCCCGCCAATTCTTCGGGATCGTCGTCGGGCAGCAGCACGACGCCCCGGCGAATCTCGATTCGTTGCCCGTCGCACTGCATCACCGCCCGGGTCACCCCGCGCCACATCGACACCGTGCGCCGCCGGTCGAGGGCGCGGGCGAGCGCGTCCAGCCGATCACGCGTCGCCGCCGCCTCCTCGAACCGCTCGTCGTCCGCGAGCCGGTTCATCCGCCGCTCGAGCGGCGAGAGCGCGACGTCGGGCGTGGCCGTCAGCACCTGCCGCACCCGCGCGACGAATCCGGCGTATGTCTCTTCGTCCACGTGTCCGCGGCACGGGCACGACGCCACTCCGAGTTGCGCGGGTACGCACGCCGGTCCCGGCACGATCGGCGCGCGCCGCCCCACCCGGATCGCGCAGCGCCGCAGAGGGATCGCGGTCTCGATCGCCTCGCGCACCACGTGCGCCACGGCTGTCGAACGGAAGGGACCGAGCCCCGATTCCTCGCTCGGGGGCGTACGTGAGACCAACAGGCGCGGGAAGCGTTCGTCGGTGATCTTCAGGTATGCAGCCCCGCGGACCGCCTTGCCCTGGCGGTTGAACCGGGGCTGCAGCCGCCGGATGAGCCGTTGCTCACGGATCTCGGCTTCGAACGGCGTCGCGCACACCCGGTGCTCGATGGTCGCCAGTTCGCGGAGCAGCTGCGGCACCTTGCGGCGGTCGTCCGACGCGAAGTACGACCGCACGCGGGCGCGGAGATTCGTTGCCTTGCCGACGTACAGCACGCGGTGGTCGCGATCGCGAAAGAGGTACACGCCGGGCTTGCGCGGTAGCCGTGCGGTCAGCGCGAGCTTCGCTGCTGACGGGTGCGCGCGCATGGAGGGGAGTGCCAGCAGGTCGTCCAGGCCGAGCACGCCGTAGCTCGCGGCGCGCTCGAGCAGCGCGTGCAGCACTTCGGCGGTCGCGGCCGCGTCGGCGTACGCACGGTGTACCGGCTCGACCGACGTCCGGAAGTGGCGCGCGAGCGTGTGGAGCCGGAGGTTCGGGAGCTCGTCGCGCACGAGCCGGCGGGCCAGCGCCAGCGTGTCGACCCGGCGGTTCGCGAGCCTCGGGTAGCCGTGCGCGACGAGCGCGGCGTCGATGAACGAGCAGTCGAACCTCACGTTGTGCCCCACGATCACGGAGTCGCCGGTGAACTCGAGCAACGGCGGCAGCAGCTCGGCGATGCGCGGCGCCGGCAGCACCATCGACTCGGTGATCCCGGTGAGCACCGTGATGGTCGGCGGGATCGCGATACCCGGATTGACGAGCGATTCGAACCGTCCGAGGAGCTCACCGCCGCGCAGCTTGAGCGCGCCGATCTCGGTGATGGCGTCGATCGCGGCCGAGCCGCCCGTCGTCTCGAGGTCGAGTACGACGAACGTCGTCTCGGAGAGCGGAGTCCCGAGATCGGCGAGCGACTGCTGGCGCGGCAGGCCGAGGACGGCCGGTTCGGCAGCCTCGAAGCCGGCCAGCGCGAGCGTGGGCGGGGAAGCGGGCGCCACGAGACCGGAGCCTAACCGAACAGACGTTCGCACGCACAAGTGTTCGGTCGCGGGCGGACATTCGCTAGGGTGCGCAGCCGTGAGCACGACGCGTTACCGCTGCCGGGCGTGCGGGAACGTCACCCGTTTCGACGTCGTGGCGACCCGCCGGACCCGGGCCTTTCATCACTACTCCATCGGCGGCGACCTCGAGATCGAGGACGAGGAGATGCTCGAGGAACGGGTCGAGCGGGTCACATGCCGCTGGTGCAACGCCTCCGGCGAGAGCATCGAGGCAGAAGAAACGGAAGCGCCCGCGTAGCTGTCGCACCCGGTTGTCATGCTGTCGGGCATGAGGATGCGCACGATCGACTGCGAAGAATGCGTGATGGCCGGAACCGACGCGTGCGACGATTGCGTCGTCAGCTTCATCCTGCAACGGGAGCCGGGCGAAGCGCTTTTCATCGATGCCGAAGAGGAGCGCGCGCTGCGCGTACTGCAGGGTGGTGGTCTGGTTCCCGAGCTGCGGCACCGCCCCCGTCGCGTGAGTTGAGCAGCGGCGCGCTTGCCGTAGGGTTGCACCATGCAGATCGACGTCGTCTTGTTCGATCTGGGCGGCGTCCTCGTCGACTTCGGCGGCGTCGAGCCGATGAAGAAGCTCGCGGGAATCGAGGACGACGACGAGTTGTGGCGAAGGTGGCTGACGTGCCGTTGGGTGCGCAGCTTCGAGCGGGGCGAGTGCTCCGCAGACGAGTTCGCGGCCGGCGTCGTCGACGACTGGGACCTGCCGATCGAACCGCAGACGTTCCTCGACGAGTTCACGGTGTGGCCGGGCCGGTTGCTGCCGGGCGCCGAGGCGCTGGTCGCCGAGGTCCGCCGCACGACGCCGACGGGCTTTCTGAGCAACACGAACGCCTTGCACTGGGACGAGCACTTCGGGCGCTGGGCGATCCTCGAGCTGTTCGACTTCCGGTTCCTGTCGTTCGAGCTCGGCATCGTGAAGCCCGACCGCCAGCTGTTCGATCGGGTCGCGGAGCTCCTCCCGGCTCCGGCCGGCCAAGTGCTCTTCCTCGACGACAATCTCGTCAACGTCGAGGGCGCCACGCGCGCCGGCTTCGCGGCGCAGCAGGTCAAAGGCGTCGACGGAGCGCGCGCCGCCCTGATCGCGGCCGGGGTGCTCGCGGGCTGATACCGATTCGTGGCAGTGTCGGGCGTTCGGGTGAGCCGGGGGGAACGCGTGAGCGCGGCCAGGAGCTTTGTCGTCGTAGGTGTGGTCGCGCTGTTGGGTGCGGCGTGCGCGGGGAGCAACAACGGCGCGAGCAACGGGGCCAACGGCACTCCGACCAGCGTCGCGGTGAAGGTGCAACCCGTCGGCACGGGTACGTGCGACGACACCGACCCGGCGCGTTGCCTGTTGCCGTTCCCGAGCGACGCGTACACGCGGGCGGACGCCTCGACGCCGACCGGTCGGCGGCTCGATCTCCCGCCCGCGAGCACGCCCGCGAACAAGGCAGGCAAGCACATCGATCCCACCGAGTGGAACCGCGACGACGGTTTCAGCCCGTCGTCGGTGGGCATCACCGTCGTGCCGAACCTCGACATCGCCGCGTCAAAGCTGCCGCCGCAAACCGACATCGCCCGGTCGCTCGCGCCGGCCTCGCCACTTGTGGTTCTCGACGTGACCACCGGCCGGCGCGTCCCCGCGTGGGCCGAGGTCGACCCGCGCGTCACGAATCCGGCGAAGCGCCTGTTGCGCGTGGTGCCCGCGGTCGGGCTCGCCGAGGGCCATCGCATCGCGATCGCCTTGCGCGACCTGCGGCACACCGACGGCACCGCAGTCGCGCCCTCGGCGGGATTCGCCAAGCTCGTCGCCGGGCCCACCGCCTACCAGCAGCAGTGGCTGGACGCGCTGGCGCGCGCCGGCGTCGCCACCAGCTCGCTCACGATGGCGTGGTCGTTCACCGTCGCGTCCGAGCAGGACCTCTCCGGACGGCTCCGGCACATGTGGTCGGAGACGTCGGCCGCGCTCGGCAACGGCGCGCCGCCCTTCGTCGTCACCTCGTCGGCCGACTCGGGTTCGGCTCGCGTGGTGCGCGGCTCGTTCACGATGCCCAAGTACCTCACCGGCAACGGCGGCCCGGGCACCGTCTTCAACAACGCGGGCGACCCGAACGGCATCCCGCGCCGCAACGGCACGATGGCCGACGACTTCGTCTGCACCGTCCCCAAGAACGCGCCCGCGGGCTCGGCGCCCTTCGTGCTCTACGGGCACGGATTGCTCGGTTCGCGCGACGAGGCCGTCGGCATCGGCACGGAGGCGACGAGCGTCGGGCTCGGCTTCTGCGCGGTCGACGAGATCGGGATGAGCGCGGCCGACATCCCGACCGTGCTCGCCGAGCTGGCCGACCTGTCGAAGTTCCGCACGCAGGCCGACCGGCTCCAGCAGGGCGCGCTCGGCTTCCTCGAGCTCGGACGGCTGCTCGCCAGCCCGCGCGGCTTCGCGACGAACAAGGCGTTCGAGGACCCGAACGGCGCGTCGATCATCGACCCGAAGAAGCTCAGCCTGCTCGGCGCGAGCCAGGGGGGCATCCTGGGGGGTGTCCCGTCGTCGATCACCAAGGACTGGAACCGTGTGATCCTCGCGGTCGGCGGTATGGGATAGAACCTCTTGCTCCGCCGCAGCGTCGACTTCGACCAGTTCGCACCGCCGCTCGAAGCCGCGTATCCCGACCACATCGACCAGGCGATCGCGCTCGAGCTCATGCAACAGCTCTGGGACCGGGGCGAGAACACCGGCTACGCCGAGCACCTCACCACCTCGCCCTATCCCGGCTCGAACGGTCCGAAGACAGTGATGATGCTGGAGGCGTTCGGCGATCATCAGGTCGCCAACGTCGCCACCGAGAAGCTCGCGCGCACGCTCGAGATCGAGCGCCGCGCGCCGACGCTCGCGGCCGGCCGCTCGGCCGACGTCGAGCCCTACTTCGGCATCGACCCACTCCCGTCGCTGCCGCACCGGGGCTCGGGGCTCGTCATCTGGGACTTCGGTACGCCGACGCCGCCGGCGGCGGAGCTGCCGAACCGCGCCGGTGACGATCCGCACGGGAAGCTCGCGGACGAGCCGCGGGCACTCGCGCTCGTTGCCGCGTTCATCGACAACGGCACGATCATCGACGTCTGCAACGGCCAGCCGTGCCACACGCCCTGACCGCCCGCACCCGCCGCGCGTAGGGTTCAGCCGTGCAGGATTCCGTGACCGTTCACATGGCTGCGTCCGCCGGCGACATCTGGGATCTCCTCAGCGACGTCACCAGGATCGGGCGCTACAGCCCCGAGACGTTCGAAGGCGAATGGCTCGACGGCGCGACCGGTCCCGCGGTCGGCGTCCGCTTTCGCGGCCACGTGAAACGCAACGGCAAAGGGCCGATCTACTGGACGACGTGCACGGTGCTTGCATGCGAGCCGGGCAAAGAGTTCACCTTCGGTGTGGGCGCTCCCGACAAGCCACTCAACGTCTGGAGCTACACGCTCGCGCCCAATGGTGAGGGCACCGACGTCACCGAGTCGTTCGCGCTCGCGAAGACTCCGCCGTTGCGGCTCTACTGGGCACTCTTCGGCTGGACGCGCGGCAAGACCAATCGCAACGGGATGCGCACGACCCTCGAGCGGGTCAAAGCCGAAGTCGAGTAGCGGACCGCGGCCGCTGCGGCTAACGGTCGGCGTTGGCGAACTTCGCGAGGTCGGCCGCACCTACGCCCGTCGCCTTGATGCCGCGCGCTTTGATGCTGATGTCCCAACCTTCGGCCTGCTTGCGCAGCGCGCCCGCCGTGCAGTTCTCCTTGCCGAGAACCGAGAACGGGTCGTAGTTGTAGAGCCGCATCGCGTTGGCATGCGAGATCTTGTCGATATCCGTGTCGGAGCAGTGCGCGGCCTGCATCTGCTTCATGAACTGCTCCGGCGACTGCGGCCAGGTGGAGTCGGAGTGCGGGTAGTCGCACTCCCAACAGATCATGTCGACGTTCATCTTGTCGCGCATCTCGATGCCAACCGGGTCGTCGATCCAGCAGCAGATCACCTGCTCGTCGAACACCTGGCTCGGCAGGCGATCGCCCATGTCCTGTCCCGTCCAGAAGCGGTGACGGTCGTACGTGTAATCGATGCGCTCGCGGAAGTAGGGGATCCACCCGATACCACCCTCGCTCAGCGCGTACTTGAGCTTGGGGAACTTCATCGCGGTCGCGGACCATACGAAG
>DATJAA010000309.1:0-9694 GCA_035516815.1 Acidimicrobiia bacterium
GGTTGAACAACATCGGAGACCCCCGGGTGCCCACGACGCTTCGGTCGACGACGCGCGCCCGAGGATACAGACCGTGCGCGACCACTTCGCGCATACCACCGGGGCATCGCACTGATGCTCCCGCGTGACGTGCGATGGCTCGCTCGGGGCATCGGGACTATGTGGACGTTCGTCTGGCCGATTCACGCGCTGGCCTTGGGTTGGTGCGGCCAGGCCGCGACTGTCGAGTGACGTGTCAAGTCGGTGCGTAGATCGTCGCCCAGTCGGTGGCCATGTCGATCACGGTCCACGCGCCTTCGGCCGCCGCCTTCAGAAGGTCGGAGGTTCCTGCGCCCAAGACCGGGTCCGTGTCGTAGGCGAACTCGCGGTCGGCATCGGTGTGACGAACAACGAGCTCGAGGGTCCGGTGTCGGCTTGCTGCCGTCCACTGGAGCATCGGCAGGTCTCCGTCGGTGTTCCCGGCGGCCAGGATCGGACGTTGCCCGACGGCTCGATGAATCGAGACCGGCTTTTGCGCCTTGTCGTCGATGACGGCGACGTCCGAGCCTTTCAGCAATTCGGGTCCATGGTCACCAACCTGGAACGTGACCGAACCGGTGCTGCCGATCACGCGGTGCGGTGGGATCCCGAGCGCGTCCGGAGCCCATGCCCGCATGAAGTCCGCGCCGCCGCCCGAGATGATCCAGCACGCGAACCCTGCGCCCGTCAGCGCGCTGAGTAGCTCGACCATCGGCTGGTAGACCATCGCCGGGTAGGGACGGCCGAAGCGTGGGTGTCGAGCCGTCGCAATCCAAGCACGCACGACTTCGTCGAACTCGTCGGTGGTGATCGATCCGTGCGTGAGTTGGAGCAGCGCGAGTGCTGCACCGATACCGCCGGCCTTCAACTCCTCCGGTGTCGTGGGCTTCCCGAGCTGAGCCGCGCGATCCAACGCGAACGCCAGCTGCGCGTACGGCTGCTCGGTCGAAAGGGTGCCGTCGTTGTCGAATACGGCCACGCGTTCGACTTCGGGCACGAAATCGGCCGACTCGGGATCCGATACCGCACCGATGAACTCCAGGATCGACTTCTTCGTTTCGGTCCCACGCCAGCTCGGAAGCGGGTCGGGCATCACATCTCCTTCCTCTGTCTCTCGGCGACAGCCGCAACACGCGAGGCACCTCCGCCCGCGGCGCGCGAACGCGGATCCTGGACGTCAGCGCCTCGGGATGCATCCCCCTCCTCGGGTGACCGCCGTCCGTGCCCGCGCGGCCGCGTCACATTCCGAACGGCGTGCGCTCTAGCGCCTCGATGGCCTGGGACGACCCGGTGATCTCGACGTCAGCCACTTCCCGCCGTCCGAAGAGGAACAGGAGCAGCTCGGCGGGAAGCCCATGCAGGCGAGCGGTCGGCTGCCCCCGCCGCGCTCTGATGACCTTGTCTGTTCCGGTCCAAAGGAGTTCGAGCCCCACACCGCGCAGCCGTCGGGATAGGAACCAGCGCGCACGGGCGACGTTGCGAAAGAGCGCTTCGTCCTCTGCGGGCGGGTTGATGCGGGGACCGGATCCATTTGCGCGGCGGACGTCCTCGTGATGGACGAAGAACTCGTTGAGGTTCGGGCCGTGACGCACCCACCCGATTCTGAAGAAGCCCGGGGGTGGCCCGGATCGTATTGTCGCGACGAGATCTGTGAACGCGCTCTCTTTCAGTTCGAGCCGCCGCCGTTCCGCGAACCGGCCCCACGCGCCGGGGACGACGAGTCCGGGCGCGGCGAGAAGGTCGTGTTCACGCAGGGCGAGGTGGGCCGCGACGTCGAGCGTTGTCCAGGGATCGAGCAGCGTCGGAGCATGCGGGCCGAGCTCGTCCAACAGATCGCACAGCTGCTCGCGCTCGATGGCGTCGAAGAGAAAGTCGGCCACGTTGACCGAGCGTATCTTCGTCGAATACTTGGGCCGCCGAGCTGAGCGGAACGCGCGGGTCAGACTCGAAAGTCGACGCCTTCGAGCACCGCGGACGCCAGCGCGCCGACCGGCCGCGTCGCATCTAGGCTGACCGCGTCAGCCCATGGCGCGAACCTGGCGCGTAGCGCGCCGCTTATCTCGGCCGACGCGTCCGAGGCGTCAGAATGACGCGAGGCCCGGACGCGCGCCCGGTCGTCCGCGACCCGCCCCGACGTCGACAGCACGAACGCGGCCTGTGCACTGGAAGTCGACTCGGCCAGACGCGACGCGTCGTCACGACGGCGGGCGTCGCTCCATGACGCGTCGAGTATCACGCTCTCGCCTCGTGCCAGTAGAGCCCCCGCCCCCTCCAGCAGCGCGTCATAGGTGCGCGAGCTCCACTCGGGCGTGTAGAGCCCGGCGTCAAGCGTGTTCGCCGCCGAGGTCGTCGGCGCGATACCCGCAAGACCCTTGCGGACTTCGTCCGAATGCAGGACCTTCCAACCCGTACGACGGCCAAGCTCTCGGGCAAGGGTCGTCTTGCCCGTAGCCGGCGAGCCTCCGATCAACACGAGCCGGACGCGCCCCGCGGTGAGGTGCTCGGATGCCAGCGCGAGCAGGGAACGCGCCGTCGCGCGGTCGCCCGGCGCGTTGCGGAGACACGCGATCTTGGATCGCACCACGGCCCGGTACGCGATGTACAGGTCGGCGAGAGAGGCCGGCCACGAGTCGCCACTCGTCCGTCGATACCGGTCGAGCAGTCGCGCCCCGAGATCGCGATGCTCGAGCCGCTCCAGGTCCATCGCGAGGAACGCGATGTCGCCCAGCACGTCGCCGTATCGGAGCTGATCGTCGAATTCGAGACAGTCGAGGAACCGGGGGCCGTCGTCGAGGCAGAAAACGTCGTCGGCAAGCAGGTCGCCGTGGCCGTCGCGGATGCGCCGTTCGGCAATCCGCTGCGCAAACAGCGACCCGCGCCCCGCAACGTAGGCGCGGGCATCGCTCATGACGCGCCCGAGAACGCTCGTATCGAGAATCGATTCTCCGAACTCACGCATCTCGTCGATATTCCGGACCCACAGCTCCAGAACGGCTTCCGCCGAACCCGCCCGATCGATCTCCGCGCCCGATGGAGCGCGCCGGTGAATCCGCACCAGCGCGTCGGCGATCTGATCGATGCACCGACGGGCGTCCGAGGGCGCGTGCGACGCGACGACCGTGAGCCGCCGTTCATCGGGCATCCGGCGCATCTCGACAACCACATCGCCAACCGCCCCCTCACCATCGTCCAGCGGGACGACCCCGAGATAGACGTCGGGCGCGAACCGGCGGTTCAGAGTGATCTCTCGCTCCGCATTCAGTCTGCGGAGCTCACGCGTCGAAAGATCGACGAACGGGAACCGAACCGCCTTCTTGAGCTTCCAGACCCGATCCCCACCGATCCCGAGTATCGAGACGTGCGTCTCGACCATCCGGATCGGGGTGTCTCCGAGCTTGGCCCGAAGCCACGTCCGAAAGAGTTCTCGCTGCTCGGCAACGGAGAGATCGCCGTTCACGACTTCCGCTCGACGGCACGCGTCCAGGATGGTGATCCATCCACTCCGGGGATGATCTTCATGAACCAGAGCGTGCCTCACACGCCCGTCCAGTTGCGAGGGCCGAAGGACCCCTTCGGGACAGGTGCGCCCGACTCGCCGACCGGGCCGGCCACAAAGGGGCTCAGGGCACGAGTATGTGGCGCAGCCGGGTGACCGCCACCGTGAGGAGCGCGATCGCGAAGGCGATAAGGATGGCGAGCGGCTGCAGGATGTCGGCCAGGGATCCGCCGCGCGAGAGCAGGTCGGTCCATGCGTCGACAGCCCAGGCTTGCGGGGTCAAGTGGCCGATCGTGCGCATGGTTGGACCGACGAGCGCCAGCGGCCACATACAACCGCCGAGCATGCCGAGTGCGATTCCGAGCGGCGCGCCGATCGCCGACGCTTGCTGAGGCGTGTGGACCAACGTCCCGGTCAACATACCGGCGCCGGCGCCGACGAGCGCCCAGGCGACGACGAGCGCGGCTGCGGCGGGCGGGCTGCCCCACGAGACCCCGAACACCGCGGCCCCGATCGTCACGATGATCGCGGACTGCACGACTGCGAGCGCAAATGCAATTGCGACTTCGCCGATCACGATGGATCGGGCATGGATCGGCGCGGCGAGAGCCCGCGCGTACACGCCGAGTCGCCGGTTGTCGATCGTGGTGGCGCCGAGCGCGAGCGAGTTGATGAACACGAAGAGGACGAGCATCGTCGGGGCGCTGTACGAGAACCCGCTGGGCAGCACGACGCTCTTCGAATCCACGACCTGCTGCGTCGCGGTCACTCGTCCGCCCGAAGTTCCCGCCTGTTGCGCGCGGCGCAGTGCGATATCGAAGCTGGTCTTGGTCACCGATGCGGTGAAACTTGCGGCTTGAACGTCCGTCGCGTGTTGATCTATCACGGCCGCGATCGCCGTTTGTGCTCCCTGCGCCGCCTGGTTCGCCTGCTCGGCCAGGACAGGGATCGCCGTGCTCGCGCCGGTTCGCAATCGCGCATCGAAATCGGCCGGAATCACGATTCCGGCCGACACTTCCGACCGTCGCAGCGCGACGCGCATGGCCGCCTCGTCGGGATAGCGGGCGACCTCGAGACCACGGGAGCGTTGAATCTCGCTCATGAGACCTTGGGCAAGGGATCCGCGGCCGTTGTCGACGACGCCGACACGGAACTTGTCGAACCCGCTGACGGTCGCGCCTATGACGATGATGACAACCACTGGGAGCACAAGCATGAAGAACAGTGCTCGGCGATCGCGCAGGAGCCGGCGGAGTGCGACGCCGGCCATAGCGACAACGTTCATTGCACGACCGTCCGGCGAGCGAGGGAAGCCGCGACGGCCCCCAGGACCAGCGTGATGCCGAGGATCGCGACGATCGGCTCGATGGCGGCGCCGGCTCCACTACTCGTTGCAAGGTCGGTGAAACCCCGCAGCGCCCAACCGTTCGGCGTGAGGAGCGCAAGTCGCCGCATGACGGGCGGAGCCGCTGATACGAAGACGAAATTGCCGCCGAGCAACGCGAGCCCGAAAACGAAGATCGACGCCATGCTCTCGGCCTGACGTTCCGTGTGCGCCAAAGTGATCACGAGTGCCGTGAGCGACACCACGGACAGGGCCATCGCGATGCAAATGAGCGCCGCTTCGGGCGTCGGACCCCAACTCGCACCGAACACCGCGCTTGAGACAACGGCCATCGTCGCGAGGCTCAACGTGGCGAACACGAAGACCGACAGGGCCTTGCCGGCGAGGATGGCTATCGGCGATATCGGCGCCGCCGTCATTCGATCGAGCGTGCCTTCGCGTCGCTCGGTGAAGAAACTGCGGGACCCGAACCCCACCGCGAACAAGACGAAGAAGATCGCCATCCCGGGTGCGTAGTAGCTGATCGCGGTGAGCGGATGCTTCCCGATCGATTCCGTGGCGACCTGCTCGGGCAGGCGGAGCTGCTCGGCTTTTGCAACCAGAGTGCCAGTCGTCGCAGCCGGCGCGCCGGAATGCAGAGCGGTCTCGACCGAGAGGCGGTCCGCGTTGATCTGCGCGGCAAACGACGATGCGATCGACTGCGCGACCTGACCGTCGAGTTCCTGATCGACGCTCGTGAGGACGCGCAACGAGACAGAATCACCGTTCTCGGCCTCCCGCGAGAAGTTCGGCGGTATGACGAGCGCGGCACCCGCGTGGCGCGCGTGCACCGCCGCCGCCGCGGCGTCGGTCGTCGACGACCGGACGGTGAGGACGTCGCGAATCGGCGCTGCGGACAAGCCTCGCATGAGCGCGGCGCCGACGGGCCCGTGATCTTGGTCGACGACCAACAGATTGAAATGGAAGTGCTCCGTCCCCTGAAAGGCGAAACTCATGAGCCCGGCGATTACGAGCGGAGCGACGAAGCCGAGCACGATCGCGGACCGATCTCGCAATCGTTGGCGGAGATCCTTGCGCGCAATCGTCCAGGCGAGTGACATCGGTCAGTCCCGCAACGCGGTACCGGTCAGGTGCAAGAACACTGCTTCGAGGTCGGGCTCGACGACCTCCACACTGTTGATCGCCACACCGACGCGATCTGCCGCCTCGAGCACCGCGGGAAGCAGCTTGCGTCCGTTCTCGGCCAGCAGATGCAACGACTCGCCGTCGAGCGTCGCCGCGCTGATGCCGTCGATCCCCAGGCAGGCGTCTCGGAACGCTTCGCGGTCCCCCGTCGCGGTGAGCTCGACGCGGTCATGTTCAGCGACGAACGCGACGAGTTCGCGGCGGCTGCCCTGAGCAATCAGGTGGCCACGATCCATGATCCCAACCCGATTGCAGATCCGATCGGCTTCCTCCATGTAATGGGTCGTGTAGAGGATGGCCATGCCCGACGCACCGAACTGCTCGATACTCGTCAGGATGGCGTGACGACTCTGCGGATCCACTCCGGCGGTGGGCTCGTCGAGTACGAGCAACGACGGACGGTGCAACAGTGCGGCGCCGATGTTCAACCGGCGTTGCATTCCGCCCGAGAACGACTCGACGCGCTCATCCGCGCGGTCCGAGAGCTCGACGAGGGCGAGAACCTCGTCCGTGCGTTCCTTCAGCAGCCGGCCGCGCAAGCGGTACAGACGACCGAAGAACGCCAGGTTCTCGCGCGCGGTGAGATCCGGGTAGAGCGCGAGATCTTGCGGCACGTATCCGATGCGCGCGTGCACTCGCACATCGTGACCGTCGAGCCTGGTGCCAGCGACCTCAATGAGTCCGGCGTTCGCGCGTAACAGTCCGCAGATCATCTTGATCGTGGTCGTCTTGCCCGCACCGTTGGGGCCGAGCAGCCCGTACGTCTCGCCGGCGCCGATCGAAAAGCTCACGCCGTCTACCGCGACACGATCTCCGAATCGACGCGTCAAACCTTCGCAGCGCAGCACGTCGACCCCCGGACGAGTCGAAGTCGAAGATTGCGGAACGGCTCCTACGCTCACCACCATCACATCATGCGAGGTCCGAGAGCGACACCCCAGGGGCGAAGGTCCCGCCGCCAGCCGCCGGGCGACCCGCGGGGAGCCGACCGGCGGCGCGAGGCGGGACTTTCGTCCCTGTCGGCGATCCATCGCGTGCCCCAAGCTCGTCAGAACACGAGCGTTTCGGGAGGAATCATGAAGACCACGCAGACCCCGCAGTTCCTCGACTACCTACGCGAGCACCCGGCGACGAAGGACCTCGCAGACGGGTTGGCCCAGGTACTCGCACTTCGTGGTCGGTCCGACCTCATTCCGTTCCGCGACGGAGACTCCGATTCGAGACGCCTCGCGAGCTGAACACCGGATGACATGAAGCTGCTCGTGACCGAGCAACGCCGCCGCCCTCCCGGCCGCTGCCGCATTCGTGCTGGAATCGCGGGATGGACGTCGCTTCATTGCTCCTCGAGACCTACGGTCGCATCCCGCCGCTCGCGCACGATGCCGTTGACGGGCTCGACCTGGACACACTCCTGAAACGACCCGCGCCGGCGGCGAACCCGATCGCATGGCTCGTATGGCACACCGCGAGAGTTCAGGACCATCACGTGGCCGAGCTCCTCGAGACCGACCAGATCTGGATCGGGAAAGACTGGGCTGCCAGTTTCGGCCTCGAGCCGGACCCGGCGAATACCGGCTACGGGCACGCCACACATGACGTCGACGCGGTCCGCCCCCGCGTGGCCGAAGCGCTCACGGCCTACCTGGATGCGGTGTGCGGCCGCAGCCGAGCGATGCTGGAGACACTGACAGCGCCGGATCTGGATCGGGTCGTCGACCGTCGATGGGATCCGCCGGTGACGTTGGGGGTACGGCTCGTGAGCGTCGCCGACGACAGCCTGCAACACCTCGGACAAGCGGCCTACGCTCGCGGGATCCTCCGCCCATAGCGCGTTCGGCGACTCACAGCGTCGTGATTGAACGCTGAGAATCCGTCATGAACAGCTTTCGCACTGCCTTCGCGTCGTCTATGGGTCGGGCATGACGCACGACGTAGCGTGGCAACGCCGACGCAGGAGGCACGAGCGATGGAGTACCTCGTCGCGATGTCGACGAACGTCCCCGACGGAACGTCGCGAGCCACTGTGGATGACGTTCGCGCCCGCGAGGCGGAGCATTCGCGGGAGCTGGCCGCGCAGGGTCACCTGCTCCGGCTCTGGCGTCCACCGCTACAACCGGGCGAGTGGCGCACACTCGGACTCTTTGCCGCCGGCACCGCGCTGGAGCTCGAGGATGTACTCGCATCGATGCCCCTCCGCATCTGGCGTTCCGACGAGGTCACACCGCTGTCCCCGCACCCGAATGACCCGCGGCGCGCTCGACCTCCGGACGCGACACCGGAGTTCTTCGTCGGCTACACGATCGCCGTCCCCGACGGCACGCCGGCGCACGTCGTCGAGGAGCTGAAGGCGCGTGAAGCCGAGCGAGTGCGCGAGCTCGCGGAACAGGAACGCGTTCTCCGGCTGTGGAGGCCACCGGCGGCGCCGGGCGAATGGCGCGGGTTGGGTCTCTGGCGCGCCAGTGACGCAGCTGCGCTGACCACAGGCGTGGCATCGCTACCCCTCTACGTCTGGTTCACGACGGAGATCACGCCGCTCTCGCCACACCCCGGTGATCCCGCGGCTGCTCCGTAGCCTGTCTTCGTGCTCCCCGTAAGTGCCACGACGATCCGACTGTTCCTGCACGTCCTGGCCGCAACCGTCTGGGTCGGCGGACAGGTCGCTCTCGCAGCCGTCGTGCCGGTCATTCGCCGACTCGGCGGGATCGAGACGGCGCGTGCGGTCGCTCGCCGCTTCCAACTGATCGCCTGGCCCGCGTTCGTAGTCCTCGTCGGGACCGGCGTGTGGAACCTCTTCGCGATCAAGGTGGGTGATCAGTCGAGTCAGTACCTGACAACGCTGATGGTCAAGCTGCTCCTCGTCGGACTGTCGGGAATAGGAGCGCTCGGACATGTCTTCTACGCTCGGCGTCGACCTGCGCTCGGTGGCATCCTCGCCGGGCTCGCGCTTCTCGCCGCGATCGGAGCGACCTTCGTCGGCGTGCTCCTCGCGGGTTAGCTGCGACGCTCCACTTCGCTGCCACTCCGCCCCTGAACGTGCGACGTCGATCTCTTACGAAACGATCAGCAGTGGTCGGCCGAGGTGATGCGACAGATGATGGCTCGTGCTGCCGAGCAGCAACTCCGCGAAACCGCCGCGTCCGCGGCGTCCGACGACAACAAGATCGGCGGCCTCTTGCTGGGCGATCGCGATGATCGCGGGCGCGGGCGAACCATCGGTGAGCTCGACGCGGAACGCGAGCTTCGCATCGGTCAGGGGTGCGCACCACTCACGCTCGATCACACGACGGAGCTCGTCGCGATCGAGTTCGGGTGGAAACGGCATGCCGATCGGGCCGATGCCGAACTCGCTCGACACGGACACGGGGATGTCGACCGAATGCACGACCACCACGTCGGCCTTCAACGCCGGCGCGTACTCCGCGCACCACTCCACGGCTCGCGTCGAGCAAGCTGAACCGTCCACGCCCACAACGATCTTCACGGCTACAGCTTGCCCCGCGCCACGGGGTCGCGCGGATATCGGGCCGCGAAAGCTCCGAAACCAATCCGCGAGCTCAGGTTCCTGTCGGAGCCGGCGAAGCACACGCGGGCCCTCCGGCCCGAGCGCTGGTGCTATTGGACCCTGCCGGACGACCCGCCATTTGCTGTTC
>DATJAA010000310.1:0-6369 GCA_035516815.1 Acidimicrobiia bacterium
ATTGGGCGGCAAAGATCCACGTCGCGGCGGCGCCCGTCTACTACCACAACTATTTGTTCGGCGAGATGTTCGCCTCGCAACTCACGGCGACCTTCGGAACACTGATCGACGACGCCGACGCCGGACCGTCGCTCGGTTCCGCGCTCTTCGCGCCCGCGGCAACCATGCGCTGGGATCGTCTGGTGCAGCACGCCACGGGTTCGGCCCTCACTCCGGCGGCGTTCGCCCGCGACATCGCGAGCTGAGACACGTCGCGATGTGCGACACGCTCTGCGTTCGTTCCGGCGACACAATGCTCTTCGCCAAGAACTCCGACCGGCATCCCGACGAGGCGCAGGTCGTCGAATGGCACCCCGCTCGCGCGGCGCGCGCCGAGGTACGCACGCAGTACCTCACGATCACCGATCATGACGCCTACGCGTTCGTCGGTTCGCGCCCGACCTGGCTCTGGGGCGCGGAACACGGAGTCAACGAACACGGTCTCGCCGTCGGCAACGAGAAAATCTGGACCGTCGAACGTCCGAGCGCCGACCCGCCCGCGCTGCTCGGAATGGACCTCGTGCGACTCGTCCTCGAGCGCGCCCGAACGGCGGACGAGGCGCTCGACGTCGTCACGGCCCTCGTCGAACGGTGCGGGCAAGGAGGAACGGGAGAACCGAACCGCAACGAGCCGTACTTCTCGTCGTTCCTCGTCGCCGATCCCGGCGGCGGCTATGTCATCGAGACGAGTGATCGCACGTGGGCGGCCCGCCCGGTCGGGAACGGCGCGGCCATCTCCAACCGCGTCACGCTCACGACCGACTGGACGCGCGCCTCGCCCGATGTGCCGCCCGGCACCGACTTCGACGGCCTGCGTTGGCCGCGGATACCGACCGGCATCGCCGATCACCGGCTCGCGGTCACCCGCGCGACCGTTGCGCGCGGCGAGGCCGCGACCGTTCGCGAGCTCGCCGAGACCATGCGCAACCACGGCCCGGCGCGGCCACCCACGGCTCTCCCGGGCAGTCCCGGTCCCGACTGGGAGGGCTTCACGGTCTGCATGCACCGTCGGGAGTCGCGCGCACAAACAACCGCGTCGATGCTCGCCGAGCTGCGGGCCGGGTCCGCGCCGCGCGTCTGGACGTGCCTGGGCAACCCGTGCACGAGTGTGTACGTGCCAGGCTTCCCGCCCGACCTTGCGCCACAGCTCGCGGATGCGCAGCAGTGGCAACGATTCGCTCGCCTGCGCGACCGCGTCGAAGGTGGCTTCGACGCGCTGAGCGACGTCCGGGGGGTGTTGGGGGGAGTCGAGGCCGATCTGTGGGCGGCCGCCGACGACGTGTTCGCCTCCGGACGCCGGTCGCAGGTCGCCGACTTCACCCGTGGCGCGTGGGCGCCGGTGGACGCCGCGCTGCATCGACTCGGCGTCTGACGACCCACTACGGTCGCCCGATCACGGTTCACGCCGCGGATCCGAGACGGAGCGAGGGAGCCACGTCGGGCATGGAATTCAACGTGGCGGATCTCCTCGAGCGAGTCGCCGACACGGTGCCGGATCACCCCGCTCTCGTCTGCGAAGAGCGCCGGCTCACGTTCGCAGAGCTCGACGACCGCGCGAACCGGCTGGCCCATGCGCTCGCGGATCGCGGCGTCGGCGCCGGGGATCATGTCGCGCTCTACCTCTACAACTCGACCGAATATCTCGAGGCGATGTTCGCCGCGTTCAAGCTGCGCGCGGTACCGATCAATGTGAACTACCGCTACGTCGAGGACGAGCTGCGGTATCTGCTCGACGACGCGGACGCGGTCGCCATCGTGTTCCATCGTGAGTTCGCGACGAAGCTCGACGCGATCCGCGCGAGCCTGCCCGGGCTGGCGACCTTCATCGAGGTCGACGACGGTTCGACGGGCACGGCCTGGACCGGCGTCGACGAGTACGAGTCGGCGTTGGCGGCCGCATCCGCGGAACGCGACTTCCCGCCCCGCTCGGCCGACGACCTGTATCTCCTTTACACCGGGGGAACCACGGGAATGCCGAAAGGCGTCATGTGGCGCCATGTCGACCTGTTCTTCGGCGCCATGGCCGGTGCCGGTGGCGGTGGCGCCCCTATCCGCACGCCCGAGGAGATCGCGGAACGATGCCGCGAGTCGCGCACGAAGTGCGTTCCGATCTGCCCGTTCATGCACGGCACCGCGCACTGGATGGCTTTCAGCACGCTCTTCATGGGCGGCACGGTCATCATCCCGGCTGAGCACCACCTGGATGCGGTCGCGCTCTGGCGACTGGTGGCGCGTGAGCAGGCCAACTACATCGTCATCGTCGGCGACGCGTTCGCGCGACCGCTGCTCGACGCGCTCGACGCCGACGAGACGCGCGGCCTCGACCTGTCGTGCATGCACGTTGTGCTGTCGGGGGGCGCGATCCTGTCTCCTTCGCTCAAGCGCTCACTCGTCGAACGGCTGCCGTCGCTGCTCGTCGTCGACGGCTACGGCGCGTCGGAGACGGGTGGCCAGGGACAATCCGTCGTGGTCGCCGGCGGCGACGTGCCGTCCGCGCCGCGCTTTCGCGTGTCCGACGACACGCAGGTGCTCGGGCCGAACCTGCGACCGGTGGGAATCGGCGTGGTCGGCCGGCTCGCTCGGCGCGGCCACATCCCGCTCGGCTACTACAAAGACGAAGCGAAGACAGCTGAGACGTTCCCGGTCGTCGACGGCGTGCGGTGGGCAGTGCCGGGCGACCACGCGGTCGTCGAGACGGACGGAACCGTCACGCTGCTCGGCCGCGGCGCGGTCTCGATCAACACCGGCGGCGAGAAGGTCTATCCGGAAGAGGTCGAGGCTGTGCTGAAAGCGCATCCCGACGTCTTCGATGCCGTCGTCGTCGGGATCGCCGACGACCGTTGGGGTGAACGCGTCGTCGCGATCGTGCAGCCCCGCGCCGGCGCCGAGCCCACCCTCGACGGCTTGCAGTCGCACTGCCGTGCCCACGTCGCCGGTTACAAGGTGCCACGCGGGTTGGTGATCGTGACCGAGGTGCTCCGCTCGCCGTCGGGCAAGCCCGATTACCGCTGGGCCCGGACCGTGTCGACTCGCGCCCCGGGTACGGTCGAGGCGTGACCGCGAACCGGCTGGCCGGCGAGACAAGTCCCTACCTTCGCCAACACGCCGACAACCCTGTCGATTGGATGCCGTGGGGCGACGAAGCGTTCACGCAGGCGCGGCACCGGGACACGCCGATCTTCCTGTCGGTCGGCTATTCGTCGTGTCACTGGTGCCATGTCATGGCGCACGAGTCGTTCGAGGACGCGGAGACGGCCGCGTTGATGAACCGGCTGTTCGTCAACGTCAAGGTCGACCGCGAGGAACGGCCCGACGTCGACGCGATCTACATGCAGGCGGTGCAGGCGCTGACGGGACGCGGCGGTTGGCCGATGAGCGTCTGGTGCACTCCCGACGGCCGTCCCTTCTACGCGGGCACGTATTTCCCCGGCGACGACCGACAAGGGATGCCGTCGTTCCGAAGAGTGTGCGAGGCGGTTGCCGACGCGTGGACGAACCGCCGCGACGAGGTCGAGGCGCAGAGCGCGCAGCTGACCGGAGCGATCGCAGACCAAGCGGTTCGCCTGACGGCAACCGGTGACGACTCGCCGTCGCCCGCGCTGCTCGACCACGCGCTCGAACGTATCGGCGCGCAGTTCGAACCGCGTTACGGCGGCTTCGGTCGGGCACCCAAGTTCCCGCAGGCGATGACGATCGACTTGCTGTGTCGTGCATACGTGGCCGGCGGCGCCGACGAGGTCCGCACGATGATCGTGACGACGCTCGACGCGATGGCCGCCGGCGGCATCCACGACCAGCTCGGCGGTGGCTTCGCCCGTTACTCGACCGACGACATGTGGCTGGTGCCGCACTTCGAGAAGATGCTCTACGACAACGCGCTGCTGACGCGCGCGTACCTGCACGCGTATCTCGTCACAGGCGAGTCGCGCTATCGGGAGGTCGTGAACGACATCGTCACGTACGTGCTGCGCGACCTCCGCCATGCCGAGGGCGGGTTCTTCTCCGCGGAGGACGCCGACTCGGAAGGCGTCGAGGGCAAGTTCTACTGCTGGTCGGCGGCCGAGATACGCGAGGTGTGCGGTGCCGATGCCGAGGCGGTCATCGCCTACTACGGCGTGAGCGACACCGGGAACTTCGCGGACCCGCACACGGGGTTTCGCGGCAGCATCCTCTACGTGAGGGATCCCACTACTCGACCTCCTGTCGAGGTCGAGCGTTCGAAGCCTCGACTCCTTGCCCGCCGGTCGGAACGGGTGCGTCCGGGCCTGGACGACAAGGTGCTGCTCGAGTGGAACGCGCTGATGGTCGCGGCGCTGATGGAGGCGGGCGCGGCGCTCGCGGAACCCCACTGGGTCGATGCCGCTCGAACCACCGGCCGCTTCCTGCTCTCCGAGCTCCGCAACGAAAGCGGCCGGTTCGTGCGTTCCTGGCGGGCACCGTACCTCGCCTACGCGGAGGACTACGGCGCGCTGCTCGAGGCGCTGTGCACGCTCGCCGAGCTCGACGACGTCGCTTGGCTCGTCGAGGCAAGCGACGTCGCCGACGAGCTCATCCGTTTGTTCCACGATCCGGATGACGGGGGCTTCTTCACCACCGGTGCCGACGGCGAAGAGCTCGTCGTCCGGCTCAAGGACGTGTTCGACGACGCCACGCCGTCGGCGAACTCTCTCGCCGCCAACGGACTCCTTCGGCTCGCCGCCCTCATGGGGCGCGACGACTACGAAGTCGCGGCACGCTCGGTTACCAAAATGCTCGCGGGCGTGGCCGCGGCCCATCCGACCGGTTTCGCGCACCTGCTCGAAGCCATCGAGCGCGAGGTGACCAGCCCGATCGAGATTGCAGTCGTCGGCGATCCCGACGACGCGCGCGCCCGGGCGCTCCAACGCGAGGTCGTCACGCGTCTCATACCCGCATCGGTGACACTTACCGGGCCCACCGACGACAACTTGCCCTTGCTCGCCCATCGAGGCGGGTCCGGAGTGAAGCCGGCTGCCTACGTGTGTGAGCACTACGCGTGCAAGGCGCCGGTCACCGAACCCGCGCAGCTCCGCGACCAGATCGCCGCGGCGCTCGCGTCGCGTCAGCAGGCTGCGAGGTAGGTGCCGGCCGCGAGCTCCTCTGCCACTGCCCAGCCGAACGCGATCATCGCCTGACCGCGGGCGGCGTCGAGCGTGCCGACGAGCGATGCGATCTTGGCTCCGCCCGTCGCCTTCACGGGACTCGTGTCGAGGACGGCGAGACACGGCGGTTTCCGGCCCTTCACCGCGACCTTGAACTCACGATCGTCGAAGTGCCCGTCGTTCCCGTACCGCTTCGCAAGCCGCCGGCCCCACGCCCGGTCTTCACCGTTCGGCGTGTAGCCCGGCCGGGGCACGACGTTGGCGTAGCTCTGGAGCATCACGTAACAGCTCGGCTGGGCCAAGCGCGCCGCGACCAACACGTCCTCGTCGGGGAACGAGATCGCGGCCCGGCGCGTGAGCTCGCCCGTGAGCGATTTCAGGGTCGCCGCCGCGGGCTTGCCCTTGCGGACGACGCCCATCCCCCACAGGATCGAGGGAGTGCCGCCGATGCGCTCGAGCGAACCGAGCATCATCCCCTGTATGACGCTCTCCTCGGTCGCCAGAACGGCGAGGGGGAACGATTCGACCTGGCGATCCAGCTCCTCATCGGACACCGGAAGGCCGTTCGAAAAGAAGATCTGACCGACCTCATCGAGCTCGGCGGGCTTGAGCGAGACGGAATCACGGGACTCGACGTTCATCGCCAATACATTGTGGCCGAAGTCACGCTCCGAGGAAAATCCGCTCCCGACGGGTACTCCGGCGCTCGCTGCGACAGTACGCCGACTCCTGTGACGCAGGGTGAACCTACCGTCTCGTACGGAGACAATGACCGTTGGCGCGGGATGACGCTCTATGCGCTTGTCGTCCTCGCGCGCGACATGTCCCAATAGGCCTTCATGCCGGAGATCCGCGCATTGTCGTCGACCTCGAAGGTCTCGATGCAATCCATGATCATCACCGACTCGCCCATGGTGACACGGATCTCGAGGACCATGGCCCCCTCGGTGCCGCAGACGATGACGTCATGGAGTTTCATCTCGACCCGATCGGCGAGCGCGCGCGTCTGGTCGTAGAACTCCCCCACGCCGGCGCGACCGACGTGCGGCGGTTGACCTACGGGGTCGTGCCACACGGCGTCGGCCGAGAACTGCGCGAGCACCTTCTCCTTGTCGTTCGCGTTGGAGGCCGACACGTATGTCTCGGCGACGGCTTTCACCTGTTCGGGGGTCGGCATGCCCACGACGTTACGCGAGCGGTCCGGTCGGGA
>DATJAA010000311.1:0-3697 GCA_035516815.1 Acidimicrobiia bacterium
CGCCCACGTTCCCACACCCGAGGAGTCCTACTCGTACGACGTCGGTCACCCGGCCATTCTTGCTGACGCGCCCCAGCGCCCCGAACCGATAGCTCGCAACAGGGCGCGCAGGCGGGCTACGCCCGGCCGTCCTGCCGACCCGATCTCGGCGAGGCGGCGCTCGACGACGCCCGGCCCGACCAGCTGCAGGCCGAAGGCGTGCGAGAGCGCCCGTTCGAGGTCCGGATCGGGGAGCACCGCCGCCAGGTCGATCAGGGTCCGCGCCGGTGCGGTCACTGCGAGGCCGCGCACCCGCACCACGTCGGCGGCATCGACGCGCGCGACGCGATGCACCACGACCGAACCGGCGCGGGGGGATCGCGCGACCGGGACGATCAGCTCGGTCCGATCGAACCGCGCCCCGGGCAGCCGCCACAGAGCCGCCGCGCTCGTATGCGACAAGGCGGACGCGGATCCGGCCCAGCGCACGGCGGCCGAGAACAACAGCAGGCGTGACGGCGGCGTCGCGGCGTGCCGGTAGACGCGTGGCAGGACGCGCACCCACGCACCCGCCCGCACTCGCCGCTCGATGCCGGGCCCGTTGAATCCGGCGGCGCGCGCTTGGTCTCGTGTGAACACGCCGTGCTGTTCGACGGCGGCGCGCGCCAGGCACGCCTCTGCAGCCAGCCTCGACGACATCGGTCTCCCCGATCGTCTCGCACCGATCAGGGGAAGCTGCGGAGAAGTTTCGGAGTGACGCCGCGCGCGGACGGCGCACCGAGACTACGTCTCGGTATCGAGCCGGATCAGATCCGCGTCGGTTTCGCGCCGGACGACCAGGCGCGCCCGCCCGTCGCGCACGAAAACGACCGCGGGCCGCGTGACCTTGTTGTAGTTCGAGGCCATCGAATGACAGTACGCACCGGTGACGGGGGTTGCGAGGATGTCGCCGATCCCGAAGTCGGCCGGCAGACTCGTGTCGCGCACGATCACGTCGCCCTGCTCGCAATGCTTCCCGGCGATCGTGACGACCGCGGGCCGTTCGGCCGTGGCGCGCGCGGGCAGGAATGTCTCGTAGCGGGCGCCGTATGTGACCGGGCGGAGGTTGTCGCTCATCCCGCCGTCGACGGCAACATAAACACGCACGCCGTCGATCGGCTTGATCGTTCCGATCGTGTAGAGCGTGATGCCGGCGGGTGCGACGATGGAACGTCCGGGCTCCGTGAGCAGCACCGGGCGAGAGCGCACACCGGCGTCGGCCAAGGCCTTGCCCACGGATTCGCGCAGGAGCGTCGCATACTGCTCGATGGTCGGCGGCGCATCGGTTGGGAGGTATCGCACGCCGAGACCACCGCCGAGGTTGAGCTCGCCGACCACCTCCCCCGTCTCGACCTCGATCGCGCGCAGTAACCCGACCATCTTCTGCACGGCGCGTTCGAAGGAGTCGAGCCGGAACACCTGCGAACCGATGTGGCAGTGCACGCCGGCGAAGCGCAGGAGGCCGCGGTCGTGCACGCGCTTCACCGCGGCGAGGGCCTGGCCACTGTCGAGGCCGAATCCGAACTTCGAGTCTTCGGTTCCCGTTTCGATGTACTCGTGGGTGTGAGCCTCGACGCCGGGCGTGACCCGGATGTGCACACGCGGCGCCGGCAGGCCGCCCTCGACGAGCGACTCGAGGCGCGCGATCTCGTCGGTGGAGTCGACGGCAATCCGCCCGATGCCCGCCTCGAGTGCAACGCGCAGCTCCTCGGTGGACTTGTTGTTGCCGTGGAACACGATGCGCTCCGGCGGAAACCCGGCAGCCCGCGCGACGTGCAGCTCGCCACCGGTCGCGACGTCGAGGTGGAGGCCTTCCTCGTTCACGAGTCGCGCCATCGCCACGCAGAGGAACGCCTTGCTTGCGTACGCGACACCCTCGCCGAACGCGCCGCGGTACGCACGGCAACGGGCGCGGATGTCGTCCTCGTCGTACACGTACACCGGTGTGCCGAAACGCTCCGCGATGGCGACGAGATCGACGCCCGCAATCGCGACCCGGCCATCCGAGTCGATCGCGGCCGACGACGGGAGCAGGGTGGCGTCGAAGACGCTCACGCCCCGATCTCCTCGTCGTCGCGGTCGAGGCGGCTCATCTCGTCCGGCGCGTTCACGCCGAGCACCGTGAGTGCGTTGGCGAGGCCGATGCGGCACGCCTCCGTCAGCCAGAGTCGCGCCTGCGTGAGATCGGCGTCGTCCGAGAGCACCTTGCAGTCGCGATAGAACCCGTGGAACTCCGAAGCGAAGTCGCGCACCCACGTGCTCACCTTCTGCGGTGCGCGCGTTTCGGCCGCTTCGCGCAGCGCGTCGGGGTAGTTCGCGAGGATTCGCAGCAGGCCCTCCTCACGCTCGTGGTCGAGCCGGGCCAGGTCGACGTCGACCAGCGGTGCACGAAGGACGCCCGCGAGCTGGGCCTTGCGTCCGATGGACGCGATGCGCGCGTGCGCGTACTGCACGTAGTACACGGGGTTCTCGCGCGACTGCTCGGTGACAACGTCGAGGTCGAATGTCTGCGCGGTGTCGATGCTCTGCAGCAGGAACGTCATACGCGCGACATCCGGATCGACCTCGTCGAGGATGTCCGACAGCGTGACGATGTTGCCGGTCCGCTTCGACATCTGTACTTCGCGGCCGTCCTTCACCACCTTCACGAACTGGCCGAGAATGATCTCGGGCTCTCCGGGCGCGAAACCGAGTGCCTCCATGCCGGCCTGCAGGGACACGACCTGACCGTGATGGTCGGCACCCCAGATGTCGATCAGGTGGGTGAAGCCGCGCCCGAACTTGTCGCGGTGATACGCGAGATCGTTGCAGAGATAGGTGGTGCTGCCGTCGCTTCGAACCAGTACCCGATCGCGTTGATCGCCGAAGTCGGTGGCGCGGAACCAGCGCGCGCCTTCGTTCTCGTAGACGTAGCCGCCAACGGTCAGGCGATCGAGGATGTCGGCGACATCGCCGCGCTCGTGCAGTGTGCGCTCCGAGAACCAGGTGTCGAAATGCACCCCCACGCGGGCAAGGTCATCGTGCAGTCCCTGCACGACGCGGCGGTAGCCCCATTCGCACGCTTCGTCGGGCGCGACTGCGTCGCCGCGCTCCGCGTGCAGCTCCGCGGCCATCTCGACGAGGTACTCGCCCTGATACCCGTCCTCCGGCGGCGGCTCGCCCCGGTAGCGCGCGTAGAGCGAGTCGCGGAACCGGTCGAGCTGCGCCCCCGCGTCGTTCAGGTAGTACTCCCGGTGGACCGCGGCGCCTTGGGTGGCCAGCAGGTTCGCGATCGCGTCGCCGACCGCGACCCACCGCCCGCCCCCCGCGTGCAGCGGACCGGTGGGGTTCGCCGAGACGAACTCGAGGTTGATGCGGCGGCCCGCGAGCACGGTCGAGTGACCGTACGTGTCGCCCGCGTCCACGACCGTTCGCAGCACTTCCTGCAGCCACGAGGGCGCGAGAAAGAAGTTGAGGAAACCAGGTCCGGCGATCTCGATCCGGGCGAGGTGAGCAACGTCGTCGGCCTCGAGGGACTCCCTCAGTTGTTGCGCAAGTTGCTGCGGTCTGCTCCCGGCGACTTTTGACAACTTCAGCGCGACGTTCGATGCCCAGTCGCCGTGCTCCCGACTCCGGGCCGGGTCGAGACCGATACCCTCGGCCGGCTCGGGGAGTCCGGCTCGTGAAAGTGCGCGAGCGA
>DATJAA010000312.1:0-14319 GCA_035516815.1 Acidimicrobiia bacterium
GAGCACCCGAGCGACGTCATCGTCGACACGAACACGGTCGGGCGCGATGTCACGCTCGCGATCGTCGCGTTGAAGCTACTGATCGGCGGGCTCGTCTTCGTCGTGCTCGGTGCCCGCCGCCTGCGGAGCCGTTCGGCTACAGCCGCTCGATGATCGTGACGTTGGCCTGGCCGCCGCCTTCGCACATCGTTTGCAGGCCGTAGCGCCCGCCGGTTCGTTCGAGCTCGTGCAGCAAGGTGGTCATCAGGCGGGCGCCGGTGGCGCCGAGCGGGTGTCCGAGGGCGATGGCTCCGCCGTTCACGTTGACCTTGGCGAGGTCGGCGTTTGTTTCCTTCTGCCACGCGATGACGACCGACGCGAACGCCTCGTTGATCTCGACGAGGTCGATTTCGTCGAGGGTCATCCCCGCCTTGGTCAGGGCGTGGGCGGTGGCGGGGATCGGTGCGGTGAGCATCCACACCGGGTCGGCGCCGCGGACCGACAGGTGATGGATTCGCGCGCGGGGCTTCAGCGCGTGCGTTCGCACCGCGCGCTCGTTCGCGATCAGGAGCGCGGCGGACGCGTCCGACAGCTGCGACGCCATGGCCGCAGTAAGCCGGCCGCCGTCGACGAGTGTAGGCAAGGAGCGGATCTTCTCGAGGTTCGGCTCACGCGGGCCTTCGTCGTGCTCGGTGCCGTCGACCGGCACGATCTCGCGGTCGAAGCGCCCCTCAGCCGTTGCGCGCAGCGCGCGTTGGTGTGACTCGACCGCGTAGCTCTCCATATCGTCGCGCGTGATGTCCCACTTCTCGGCGATCATCTCCGCGCTGCGGAACTGCGACACTTCTTGCGTGCCGTAGCGCGTCTCCCAACCCGGTGAGCCGGCGAAGGGATTCTCGAAGCCGTATTGCTCGCCTGCGAGCATCGCCGCGCTGATCGGGATCGCGCTCATGTTCTGCACGCCGCCGGCGACGACCAGATCTGCGGTTCCCGACATGACCGCCTGCGCGGCGAAGTGCACGGCCTGCTGGGACGAGCCGCACTGGCGGTCGACGGTAGTGCCGGGGACGTCGTCGGGCATGCCGGCGACCAGCCAGCAGGTTCGGGCGATGTCGCCCGCTTGCGGGCCGATCGTGTCGACACAACCGAATACGACGTCGTCGACGGCGGCGGGATCGACGTCGATCCGGCCGAACAGCGACGTGATCGAGTGCGCGCCGAGATCGGCGGGGTGGATCTTCGACAAACCGCCGTTGCGTTTGCCGACCGGCGTGCGTACGGCGTCGACGATGTAAGCCTCGGGCATGCCCGTCATGCTAAAGGATCGCTTCGCCGACCAGATCCCGGTGGAGCCGGCCGTCTCCCATCGAACGGGCGAGGGCCCAGGCTCGTTTCATGTAGAGGTGCAGGTCGTATTCGGTCGTGTAGCCGATGGCGCCGTGGCATTGCAGCGCCGCGCGCGCCGTGAGCAATGCCGCGTCGTCGGCTTTGCACTTCGCCATGCTCGCGTGCACCGGGTCACCGGTTGCCGCGGCGCGATAGACGAGCGGTCGGGCGAACTCGAGCGCGACGCGCGCGTTCGCGAGCTGATGCTTCACGGCCTGGAACGACCCGATCGGGACTCCGAACTGCCGCCGTTCCTTTGCGTACTCTGCCGTCAGGTCGAGCATCCGCTGGGAGAGCCCGCATTGTTGCGCGGCGACGCCCACCGCGGCGCGAGCGAAGGCCGCGTCGAGCGTGCCGGCGGCGACCGGCGCGGGCGTTCCCCGTACCTCGAACATCCGGCGCGAGCCGTCGACCGACGGGTGGGGGATCAGCTCGGCGTCCTCGCGTCGGAATGATCCGTCGCGTGTCACGATCACGTCGGCCGAGTCGGCCCATGGCACCAGCTCGTGCCCGGCCGCGACGGTGACATCGGTGCGGCCGAACAGCGGCACCCCGAGCGCGGCCGTCTCGACGACCGGCTCGGGGACGCCGCTGCGCCCGGATTCCTCGAGGACGAGCACGAGATCGACCATCCTCAGCCCGAGCCCCCCGTCCGCCTCGGGCGCGAGCATCCCGATCACGCCCATCTCCACGAGCTGCTGCCAGAGGCCGGGTATGCGGCCTGACTCGTTGGTCCATGCGGCTCGCAGTTGAGCGGGTGTGCATGCGTGCTCGAGGAGCTCTCGCACGGCGTCGCGGAGGGCCAGTTGCTCGTCGCTGAACGCGAATCGCATGTCAGCGCCTCGGGAGTCCGAGCACGCGCTCGGCGATGACGTTGCGCTGGATCTCGTTGGTCCCGGCATAGATGGGCCCGGCCAGCGCGAATTCGTAGCCCTTCATCCACGCGCCGTCGCCGTCGAGCAACTCGGCATGCTCGCTCAGCAGCTCGAGGGCGAGCTCGTGCATGCGCACGTCGAGCTCCGACCAGAAGACCTTGACCATCGACGACTCGGCACCAGCACTCACGCCTTCGGCCAAGCGCGTCACCGTCCAGAACGTCTGCCAGCGGTACGCCTCGGCGTCAACGTACGCCGCGACAACGCGATCGCGGAGGAGCGGATCGTCGCCCCGCTCGTGATACAGGTCGATCAATCGCTGGGCGGTCGCCAGGAACCGCCCGGGCGATCGGAGGGTGAGGCCCCGCTCCGATCCCGTCGTCGCCATCGCGACCGCCCAACCCTGGTTCGGCTCGCCGAGGACATCGGCGTCGGGAACGAACACGTCGTCGAAGAACACCTCGGCGAAACCTTCGTCGCCGTCGAGCCGCTCGACTCCGCGTACCGTCACGCCGGGCGTCGCGAGGTCGACGAGGAAGTAGGTCAACCCCTGGTGGCGTTCGGCGGCCGGGTCGCTGCGGAAGAGCCCGAAGAGGTGCGTGCAGAACGCGCCACGCGTCGTCCATGTCTTTTGGCCTGAGAGCCGCCAGCCGCCTGCGGTGTCATCGCGCACGGCCTTGCTCGCGATGCCCGCGAGATCGCTGCCGGCGTTGGGTTCGGACCAGCCTTGGCACCACGTCTGCTCGCCGCTCGCCATCATCGGGAGGATGCGCGACTGCTGTTCGGGCGTTCCGAACTCGAAGATCGTCGGTGCGAGCAGGAAGATTCCGTTCTGCGTCACGCGTTGAGGCGCGCCGGCGCGGTAGTACTCCTCCTCGAAGATGAGCCACTCCCACAGGCTCGCGTCGCGGCCGCCGACTTCCCGGGGCCAGGAAACGACCGCGTAGCGCGCGTCGTACAGCTTGCGCTCCCACTCGAGGTGCGCGGCGAACCCCGCACGTGTATCGCCCGACGGTAGGGGCGGGCGCGGCACGTTCGCGTCGAGCCAAGCCCGGCACTCCGCGCGAAACGCCTCTTCTCCGGGGGTGAACGACAGATCCATGAGCGGCGGGCGATGGTAGCTGGCTCGGTGCGGTGGATACCTGCCAACGTGGGTCAGAGGAGGACGTGATGGTCGGAACGCCCGGTGTGCACGTGATGAGCATCACGCCGTTCGATCGAACCGGCGGCATCGACGAGTCGCTCATGCGCGCGCATCTCAGGTTCGTCGCGGCGGCCGGAGTGGGCGTCTACGTCGCGAGCCAGGGTAGCGGTGAAGGCGATCTGCTGTCGTTCGACGAGAAGGTCGCCCTGTACCGGATCGCAGTCGACGAGCTGGGCGGCCGGGTGCCGGTCGTGGCCGCCGGTATCGGCCTGGCGGCATCGACGGGCGCGACGCGCGACCTGGCTGTCGCGGCCGCGCGCGCCGCCGTCGACGCAGTGCAACTCGTCGCGCCCCGACCCGGCCCCGTACGGCTGCGCGACGACGAGCTCGAGGCGTATTTCCGCTCAGTCGTCGAGGCGGTCGAGTGCGAGGTGCACATCTCGAACAACGTCGCACTAGCGGGCTACGAACTCCCGATGGGTATCGTCCGGCGGTTGATCGCGGACTACGCGCACGTCCGCGCCGTCAACGTGTCCGATCCGCGTCCCGCACCGTTGCGGGCCTACGTCTCGGAGTTGGTCGAGCGATGCGGGGCCACGATCGACGTGCGGGTCGGCATGGTGCGTGACATCGTCGAGATGCACGCGCTCGGCGCGCGCGGCGTGCTGTGCTTCGAGCCGAATGTCGCGCCAAATCTGGTGAGCGTGGTCTGGCAGGAATTGCAGGCGGGCGCCGCACCGGATGTCGATGGCCTCCTCCGGTTGAATGCAGCACTGGCGAAGGGCGGCAACCCGCGGTCGTTGAAGGCGGCGCTTGCGATCATCGGCCGCGACGGCGGCGACCTGCGCGCGCCGTACCTGCCGCTTACGGATGCAGATTACGAGGAGCTCGCGTCCGAACTCCGACGACTCGAGCTCGCATAGTCAGCTTCCGAAGCCGTACAGACGCTCGGCGTTGCCGTGGAGAATCGCCTCGCGCTCGTGCGCGTCGACCCCGGCGAACGTCTTTTCGATCGCGTCCCATGAGTGCGGCCAGTCGCTCGAGATGTGGGGGTAGTCACTCGACCAGAGGATGCGTTCCACACCGACCGAACTTCGATGCTCGATGCCGAACGGATCCGTGAGGTACGTGAAGTGCACGTGCCGCGAGACGTATTCGCTCGGAAGCCCGACGATGTGGAAATCGCTGATCGCCGCGAGCCGCCGGAAGTTGTTGTCGATCTGCTCCTTGAAATAGGGCACCCAACCGCAGTCGACCTCGGCGACGACGACCGGGAGCGCCGGGAACCGGTCGAACACTCCGGCGAAGATCAGCTGGACGATCCGGTTGGGCGCGTCGAAGAAGCGTCCGTAACCGGGCAGCGCGGCGCGGTGTGCGGCGGGCATGTGCTGCGACAGGCTCACGTGGATGCTCAGCGCGGCCCCCGTGTCGACGAGTCGCGCCCAGACGGCGTCGTCCTCGCCGGTGATTTCGAGCGTTCCGTTCGGGTAACAGCCCATCAGCACACCGCGGATGCCGGGAAGACCGAGCACGCGATCGATCTCGGCGACCGCCCCACCGGCGCCGCGGTTCGGGAGGAGCATTAGGCCGGCGAACCGATCGGGCGCGAACGCGACGTACTCGGTGAGCCAGTCGTTGTACGCGCGCACGAGCGCGAGATGAAACGCCGGCTCGCGGGTTGCGACGATTGCCTGCGCGAGGCGAGGGGTGGGATAGAGGACCTCGGCGTCGACGGCATCGCGATCCATCTCCTCGATCCGGGCGGCCGGGTCGTAGCCCCCCGCGCGCACGTCCTCGAAGCGAGACCACGCGTGCATCTCGCTCGGCTCCAGACCCGCGCACGCGTTCATGCCGAAGTTGATCGGGTCGCGCACACCTTCGATCACCCACGCGTCGCCTTGTTCGAAGCGCTCGATCCTGGGCGCACGGTCGCGGAACTCGAGGGGCACCCGGGTGCTCCAGAGGTCGCCGGGTTCGTTCACGTGGCTGTCGCCGGAGATGAGCCGGTAGGTCCGTTCGGTCATCGGTCCCTTGTAGCAGCCGGGTCCGACGACCAGAGGCCGCCACCCTGCCGCGCATTCCGCAGTCTGGCATGAATCGTCTGAGGAATGTCATTGCTGCCAAGAGCTCGGCACCGCAGAATGGCGGGCATGAACCGCCGCGTCGTCTTCGTCGCATACCCGCGAATCACCGCGCTGGACCTGGTCGGGCCGTACGAGGTGTTCGCGGCGGCCGGCGGTTACGACCTCACCGTGGCCGCACCGGAGTCGGGGCCGGTCATGACCTCCCGGGGCCCGACCGTGATTGCCGACCGTTCGCTCGCCACGCTGCGGGGGACTATCGACACGCTCGTCGTCGTCGGTGGCACGGGCGCATTCGAGGCCTCGTGCGACGTGGGCCTCGTGCGCGCGGTGGCGAACCTGGCGCGCCGGAGCCGCCGAGTCACGTCCGTGTGCACCGGCGCGTTCCTACTCGCCGCCGCGGGACTGCTCGACGGCAAGCGGGCGACAACGCACTGGGCCGCGTGCTCCCGGTTCGAGTCGTCATATCCGGAAATCCGCGTCGAAGGCGACCGCATCTTCGTGCAGGACGGCAACGTCTGGACGTCCGCCGGCGTCACGGCCGGGATGGATCTCGCTCTCGCGCTCGTCGCAGACGACATGGGGCAGGACGTGGCGCGCGCGGTCGCGCGCCAGCTCGTCATGTACGTACAGAGACCGGGCGGGCAGGCGCAGTTCAGCGCGCAGCTCCATGCGCAGCGAGCCGCGCGGGATCCCCTGCGCGAACTCCAGAGCTGGATCGGAGAGCATCCGGCCGAGGACCACAGCGTCGACCGGCTCGCGGCGCGGGTGGCGATGAGCCCGCGCCACTTCGCGCGCGTCTTCCGGGCCGACGTCGGCTGCACGCCCGCGGTGTACGTCGAGCAGGTTCGGATCGAGGTTGCCCGCCGACTGCTCGAGACGACCGGACTCAACGTCGACGAGGTGGCGGCGACCGCGGGCTTCGGCACGACCGAGACCCTGCGGCGCGCGTTCGCACGCCGCGTCGGGGCGAGCCCGACCGAATACCGCGACCGCTTCCGTGTGTTCGAACCCGCCTGATCGCATCCGCTCACTATCAAGATCGCATCCGCTCAGTATCGAGAAGGAGATTCTCTCGTGGAGATCGTCTGCCTCATTTTCGACGGCATCACCGCGCTCGACATCGTCGGGCCGTATGAGGTGCTACAACGCTTGCCGGACGCCGAGGTGAAGTTCGTCGCCGCGGCGCGTGGCGACATCCGGACCGACAACCGCTTTCTCGGCCTCGCCGCCGACTACGCGCTCGACGACGTCACGAGCGCCGACGTGTTGGTCGTGCCGGGTGGGTTCGCGACCCGCGATCTGGAAAGCGATGCGCGGCTGCTCGAGTGGATACGTGGCATCGACGCGACGACAACCTGGACGACGTCGGTGTGCACCGGCGCGATGTTGCTGGCAGCCGCGGGCCTGCTCGACGGCAAAGAAGCAACGACACACTGGGCGTCGCTTGCCCGACTGGCCGACTACGGCGCGATCCCGGTCAGCCGGCGTGTCGTCGAGCAAGGCAAGGTCATCACGGCAGCCGGCGTGTCCGCCGGAATCGACATGGGACTCGCGCTCGTCGGGAACATCGCGGGCGATTTTGCGGCCCAAGCCGTGCAACTCGGCATCGAGTACGACCCGCAGCCTCCGTACGACGCCGGATCGCTCACCAAGGCTCCGACTGAGGTCGTCGGCTTTATGAGCGACTTGTACGGCGCGCGCGGAATCTCGATCTGAATCCGCGTGGTGGGTATCCGCGGACGCGGCCGGAGCGGCGCTTACGATTTTCGCGAGATCGTGCACGCCAAATCAGTCGACGCCAGATCAATCGGAGGCGCGCCGTATGAACGTGGCCGTTGTCGCGGCGGGCGTGACGATCGCGATCGCTGCTGCCGTGCGCTCGACCTGGTCGCCGTGCGGCTTGTCGATGTTGGCGCAGATCACGCCGATCGCCGAGACCGGACGCGGTCAACGTTTCGCGCGTACGGCCGCGTGGTTCGTTGCGGGGGCCGCGCTCGGCGGCCTGTGCCTCGGCGGTTTGATGGCACTCGGCGCGATTGCGGTGCGCGCCACCGGAATCGGCGACACCGCTGCCATCGCATTGATGCTGGCTGCCGCCCTCGTCGCCGCTGCGGTCGACGCGCGGGTGCTCGGCTCGGGGCCTCCGTTTCTCCGCCGGCAGGTGAACGAAAACTGGCTCTCCAACTACCGGTCGTGGGTTTACGGCGCCGGGTTCGGTTGGCAGATCGGCACGGGCGTGGCGACGTACGTCATGACGGCTGCAGTGTTCCTCGCGATTGTCATCGGCGTGACGAGCGCGAGTCCGTCACTCGCGATCGCGATCGGCTGCACCTTCGGCGTCGTGCGCGGCCTCGCGGTGCTCATCGGTTTCCCACTGCGCACGACGGCTGCCCTCCTCGAGTTCCACCGGCGATTCGACGCCTGGTCCGAGCCGGTTCGGCGTGCGGTGATCGCCGTGCAGTTGGGCGTCGCGGTCGTCTTGGCGTTGCTCGTGGCGCCCGCCTTCGTCGCGGCGAGCGTGAGCGTCGTTGCCGTCTGCATTCTCGCGGTGAGCGTCGCGCCGGACCGAAACGGGAGCAGGCACGCTCGTGTCACGCGCGCCGGGGAGGTGGCACGCTGAACGCGTGATCGACCCGAGGCCGCCGCGCGCGGAGTTCGAGCTGCCTTGGATTCGGCCGCGGCGACCGACCCGGTCTCGGTCCGGGATCGGGGAGTGGCGCGGCGCGCCTCGCCGTGTGTCGTGTCGTACCGGCGCAGGGGCGCGCCGCCGCTCAGCGGCTGACGATCACCGCCGAGCCGTGACCGAAGAGGCCCTGGTTGATCGACAGGCCGACGCGCGCGCCCTCGACCTGACGGCCCTCGGCTCGGCCCTGTACCTGCCAGGTCAGTTCGCACACCTGCGCGATCGCCTGCGCGGGAACGGCCTCGCCGAAGCATGCGAGCCCCCCGCTGGGATTCACGGGGACACGACCACCAACGGTCGTGGCGCCGTCGCGCAGCAGCTTCTCGGCCTCGCCGGCCGGGCAGAGTCCGATCTGCTCGTACCAGTCGAGCTCCATGGCGGTGGAGAGGTCGTAGACCTCGGCGCAGTGGAGATCGTCGGGACCGAGGCCCGACTCCTCGTACGCGCGCGCCGCGATCGACTCCTTGAACCCGTGTTCGGGCACGGGACCGTCGCCCGCGGCACTGTCGGTGGCGAAGTTGGGCAGCTCGATCGTCGTCTGCGGATAGCTCGGGGTGACCGTGGAGATTCCTCGCACGCGCACGGGAGCGCTCACGCCGTGCCGCCGCGCGTAGTCGATGGAGGAGACCACGAGTGCGGCGCCGCCGTCGCTCGTCGCGCAGATGTCGAGGAGGCCGAGGGGGTCGGAGACGATCGGCGCGTTCAGGACGTCGTCGATCGACACTTCTTTCCGGTAGCGCGCGTACGGGTTGTTCAAGCCGTGATGCGCGTTCTTCACCTTGACGCGGGCAAAGTCGTCGCGGGTCGCGCCGAACAACTCCATGCGGCGGCGTGCGTACAGACCGAAGAACGTCGGGTTGGTTGCGCCGAGCAGCCGGAAGCGCAGCCAGTCGGGGTCGTCGCCCCGTTCGCCCTTGTTGGGCGCCAGGAATCCCTTGGGCGTGGTGTCGGCGCCGACGACGAGCGCGACGTCGCACAGGCCCGCCAGGATCTGCGCGCGCGCCGTTGCGAGCGCGGTGATGCCCGACGCGCACGCCGCGTACGACGACGCGACCTGGGCGCCGTTCCAACCGAGCGCCTGCGCGAACGTGGCGCCCGCTACGTAACCGGGGTAACCGTTGCGCATTGTGTCGGCGCCCGAGACGAACTGGATGTCGGGCCACGCGACGGCGGCGTCGGTGAGCGCGGCCTGCGCCGCGGCGACGCCGTACTCGACGAAGTTGCGGCCCCACTTTCCCCACGGGTGCATGCCGACGCCGAGAATCGCGATGTCGTGCTCGCTCACGCTTTGCTCCTCAATGGTGCCCACTGCCAGACGACGTACTCGTGCTCGTCGTCCTCGTAGAGCGACCCGAGCACGAGCTCCATCTCCATCCCGACTTCGAGCAGCGCGGGATCGGCTTCAGTGGCGAGACCTCCCAGCACCACCATTTGCTCTGTCGCGAGCTCGACCGCGCACACGGTGTACGGAACGAAGGGATCGGGTGAAACGTACGGCTCCGGCGGCGCGTAGTGGTTGGTCGTCCACGACCACAGACGCCCGGTACGGGAGAGCTCGACCGGCACCCGTTCCTCACCGGGCGCGACGGGATTGGCCGATCCCGCAAGCGCGGTGGGCCAGAAGTACGAGCCCGACTGCGCGCCGCGGGCGCCGAGTAGAGCCGGCGCGGTCTCGTCGAGCGTGAACCAGTTCTCGACCGCGGGAACCCTCGTCTTCGTCACGTGAACTCTCCCAGGTGCTTCAACGTCGCTTGCGCTTCGTCCATGATGCGACCGATCAGCTCGGCGACGGTAGGGAGGTCGTCGATCACCCCGGCGACCTGACCGCTCGAGAGTACGCCCGCATCGAGGCGACCCTCGACGAGGCCCGCCCGCAGGAGCATCGGCGTGTTCGCCGCGAGCAGTACCTGTGTCCACTTCAGGTCGCTCTCGCGTCGCATCGCGACTCCTTCGCGGAGCATCCCGCGCCAGGACACTCCGGAGAGCTTCTTGAACGCGAAGGCATTGCGGATCGCCCGCGTCACCGCGCGCACCGAGTTCGCCCGCTCGAGCTCGTCGACGAACTCGGTTCGCAGCACGCGGTGTGGCACCCCGTCGATCCGGGCGGTGACGACGGTGTCGGCGACCGTGCGCTGCAGGTAGTACTGCTTCACCGCGTCGGGAACCGTGCTCTCCCGGCTGAGGAGGAAGCGCGTACCCATCGCGATCCCGGCCGCGCCATACGCGAGCGCAGCGACCAGGCCGCGACCGTCGAAGAAGCCGCCGGCCGCGATCACCGGGAGGTCGACGGCGTCGACGACTTGCGGCAGCAGCAAGGTCGTCGCGACAGAACCGGTGTGCCCGCCGCCCTCGCCACCCTGCACGATCACCGCGTCGACGCCCCACGCCGCGACCTTCTCGGCGTGACGGCGGGCGCCGATCGACGGAACCACGCGCACGCCTGCGTCCTTCAGCGTCTTGATCTGGTGCTCGCTGGGCGCAAGTGCGAACGACGCGACCTGCACATGCTCACGCACCAGGAGGTCGACGCGCGCAGCCGCGTCCTCGGCGTCGGCTCGCAGGTTCACGCCGAAGGGGCAGTCCGTTCGCTCCTTCACCTCCCGGATCGCGCGTTCGAGCTGGTCGTAGGTCATCGTGGCCGACGCGAGGATCCCGAGCGCGCCGGCCTTCGCAGTCGCGCCGACCAGGCGCGGGCCGGCCACCCAACCCATCCCGGTCTGCACGATCGGCACGTCGACGCCGAAGAGCTCGCAAATCGGCGTGCGCAGCGCGCCCGGGCGGGTCACGGGTTCGGCACCTCTTCTTCGCCGAGGCCCTTCGGGTCGATCCTTTGGCGGATCCACTCGAGCTCGTCGTCGGTTGGGAACCGCGACTCCGGGACGTCATTCTCGACCGCCAGCTCGAATCCGGTTGCCGTGACGACTTCTTCGACCGCCACTCCGGGATGCACCGATCGCAAACGCATGCGGTGATCGGGCGTCTCGAAGTCGAGCACACAGAGGTTCGTGACGACCCGACCGAGGTGGTGGAAACGGCCCGCGACCGGCCCGAGATCGCGCGCCCGGTCGTATCCCACCCCGCTGACGACGTCGACGGCCGGAACGAACACGCGCGCAGTATGCGCCGGGATCCAGTAGGAGGTGATGTCGTTGATCGTGTTGCCGGGCGCACCGCGCATCCCGAGCAGTTGGGTCCGGGGCGCAGCGTGGGAGCCGATGAACGCGAAGTTCTGGTTGCCGTGTTTGTCGAGTTGGCTCGCGCCCATCATCACGTGGCGGCGACCGGACCACACGACGTCGAACATGGCGCGGTAGGGGTTCCAGCCCGCGACCACCTTCTCGGGGTTGTCGATGCCCACCGGAATGATGTTCTCGACGAGGAGCGCCTCGCCGTCGGTCATGACCAGCTCGGGCGCGACGGTCGCCTTCGCCAGGCGCCCACCGATCACCGGCAGGGTCCCGATTGGATTCGCGAGGATCTCGCCGTCGCCGGCGAAGCAGTCGGCGATCGCGGCCGCGCAGACTTCGGCGCGGGTCGGGGGTCCGTCTCTCACGACTTCACCACCTGTTGGTAATCGGCCTCGGTGACATCGATGTAGCGGGCGCGGAACTCGGACCACGCTTCATCGGACTTGGCCGACGCGGTGTACGCGCGCTGGAAGGCTTCGTCGCGCGGGTAGTCGGGAACGCATTCGGTGAAGTGCGCGCCGTGAGGCGTTTCGACCACACCGTCGGTCATGAGGCGGTTGATGCGTATGGATTGTGGGGGACCGTCGGCCAGGAATCGTTCGGTTGCCACGATCTGCTCGACGCTCATGAAGCGCCGCGTCGCGGCCATGCACATGAGGTCGTCGAAATACGGGTCGACGTTCAGGTACTGGCCGGTGCCGCCTTGATCGCCGCGGTGCATGTGGATCAGCGCGACGTCGAGCTCGAGGGCGGGCATCGCGACCAACTCCTCGCCGTCGTCGTAGGGAGAGCGGACAGTACGGAGGCTCGGGCTGAAGCGCATGACATCGGAGCCGAGGCCGACACGCGTCGGCAGGAACGGCACGCGCCACGCGGCGGCCTGCAGCCCGAGGAGGAACATGCCTTCGTCGAGCTCCATAGTGGTGACCGATCCCGATTGACGCGCGTTGCGGAAGTGGGGTTCGAGAGGGATCGAGTCGAGTGACACGAACGCGTACACAACTTCGCGAACCTTGCCGGCCCGGCACAGCAGCCCGACGTCGGGGCCTCCGTAGGAAACGATGCGGAGATCCTTGACCGAGGCCCGGCACAGTGCCCGGACGAGTGCCATGGGCTTGCGTCGCGAACCCCAACCACCGATGCCGACGGTCATGCCGTCGCGCACCTCGGCGGCGACCTCGTCGATGGTGACGCGCTTGTCGGGAATCACTCTCGGCTCGATTCTTTTGGGGTGGCAGATCGTAGGCGCGGACGTGCGCGCCGGGTCCAACGGCACGGCGAGCCGCGGCCCGGTATGGGTCGCCGGCGCCGAGGTGCCAGAATGCCCGGCCGATGGACGGTCTCCGGTTCGACGGACAGAGCGTGATTGTCACGGGTGGGTGTCGCGGGATCGGTCGCGGGATCGCGCAGCGCTTCGCCGAAGCCGGCGCGGACGTGCTCGTCTGCTGCCGGACCGAGCCCGATTCGCTGCCCGCCGGGGTTGCGTTCATCGCCGCGGACGTGCGTGAGCCCGGACAGATCGACGCCGTGATCGCCGCGTGTACCGAGCGTTTCGGCCGTCTCGACGTGCTCGTCAACAACGCAGGCGGATCACCCCCCGCCGATTCTGCGACCGCCTCGCCGCGGTTCACCGCGGGAATCATCGCGTTGAACCTGACCGCGCCGATCGTGTTCGCGCAGCGTGCCAATGCGGCGATGCAGGCACAGGAGCAGGGCGGAGCGATCGTGAACATCGCGAGCGTGAGCGGCGTACGGCCGTCGCCGGCGGCCCTCGCCTATGGCGCCGCGAAGGCGGGACTCTTGAACGCCACGAGAACCATGGCGGTCGAGTTCGCACCCAAGGTGCGCGTCAACGCGGTCGTCGTCGGTCTCGTCGTCACCGAGCAGGCGCACCTCTTCTACGGCGACGAATCGGGCATCGCGTCGGTCGGCGCGACCGTTCCGCTGGGACGGATGGCGGACCCGACCGACGTCGCCGACGTGTGCTTGTTCCTCGCCTCACCCCTCGCGCGTTACGTCACCGGCGCGGACGTCCTCGTCCACGGCGGCGGCGAGAAGCCGGCGTACATCGACGCCGCCAAGGGAGCCGTGCGCGACTGATGCGATTCGTCGTCTTCGGTATCGGTGCGGTCGGCGGTGTGATCGCGGGGCGGCTGCACGAACACGGACACGACGTCGTCGGTATCGCCCGCGGTGCGCACCTCGATGCCGTACGCGAGAAGGGCCTACGCCTTGTCGATCCCGATCGGAGCGTCACGTTGCCGCTCCCGGTCGTCGACTCCCCGGCGCACGTCGAATGGCGCGCCGATGACGTCGTCCTCGTGACCACGAAGTCGCAGGATTCGACGGGCGCGTTCGACGCACTCGTCGTCGCAGCCGGCCCGGGGGTTCCCGTCGTCTGCGTGCAGAACGGCGTCGCGAACGAACGCATCGCGCTGCGACGATTCGCAGGTGTGCACGCGGTCTGCGTCATGCTGCCGGCCGAGCACCTCGAGCCCGGGGTCGTGAGTGCGTCCTCCGCACCCATCACCGGCCTGCTCGACATCGGTTGCTACCCCGGGGGCGTTGACACGGTCGCGGAATCGGTTGCAGCCGCTCTTCGGTCGGCGACGTTCGAATCCGTTCCGCGTCCGGACATCATGCGGTGGAAGCACCGCAAGCTGCTGATGAACCTCGCGAACGCGGTAGAAGCGCTGTGCGCGCCGGGAGACGATGCGATCGAGCTCAGCCGCCGGGCGCGCCGCGAAGGCTCCATGGTGCTGCGCGCGGCAGGCATCGAGGTCGCGTCGGCCGAAGAGGATCGTGACCGGCGCGGCGATCGTCTGACGCCGAGCCTCCCGCGCGGCGGCGGTTCCACCTGGCAGAGCCTGCGCCGCGCGACCGGCTCCCTGGAGACCGACTACCTCAACGGCGAGATCGCCCTGCTCGCCCGTCTGCACGGCGTTGCGAGCCCGGTCAACGCGATGCTGCAGGCGGTGGC
>DATJAA010000313.1:0-6488 GCA_035516815.1 Acidimicrobiia bacterium
AAGACTTCCGGTTCGACGTGGTGATCGGCAAGGGCCCGAGCGCGCGCACGATCCGGCTCGATCTGCCTCGCTTCACGCTCGTGGGCGCGACAACGCGAACGGGCCTCATCACCGGACCGTTGCGCGATCGGTTCGGATTCGTCGCGCGTCTCGACTACTACGACACTGGGGAGCTCGCCGCGATCCTCCGGCGCGCCGCCTCGATCCTCGGCGTCGATCTCGAGGCCGACGGGGCCGAGGAGATCGCGCGCCGGTCGCGCGGCACGCCGCGGATCGCGAATCGGCTCCTCCGACGCGTGCGCGACTTCACCGAGGTGCGTGCCGACGGGCGCGTCACCGCGGAGACGGCGCGCGCCGCGCTCGCGCTGTTCGAGGTCGACGAGCTCGGCCTCGACAAGGTCGACCGGGCGATTCTCGACGCGCTGTGCCGCACCTTCGTCGGCCGGGCGGTCGGGCTCGGGACGCTCGCGGTCGCGGTCAGCGAGGCGCCGGAGACGGTGGAGGACGTGTACGAGCCGTTCCTGCTGCAATGCGGTCTCATCGAGCGGACCCCACGCGGCCGGGTAGCCACGCCGGCCGGCTTCGCACACATCGGTTTGCACGCGCCGGCCCGGCCCGGCGAGGCTCCCGAGCTGTTCTAGGGGGATTCAGTGGAGCTGGTGCAGTACGACGTGCGCGACCGGGTCGCGCACGTCACGATCTCGAACGGCAAGGCGAACGCCCTCTCACCCGACGTGATCGCGGGTCTGGCCGACGCGCTGACCCGAGCGGAGGATGCGGGCGAGTCGACCGTCGGGGCCGTGCTGATCTCGGGGACGCCGGGGATGCTCTCGGGCGGTTTCGACCTCGACGTGATGCGCAGTGGTCCCGCTGCCGCGGGCAAGCTCGTCACCGACGGCGGCGAGCTGTTCGCCCGCATGTTCGGGTCGGCCGTCCCCGTCGTCGTCGCCTGCACCGGGCATGCAATCGCCGCCGCGTCGTTGATGTTGCTCGCCGCCGACGCCCGGATAGGCGCGCAGGGCGCGTTCCGCATCGGGCTCATCGAGACCCAGCTCGGGATGGTGCTCCCTCGTTGGGCCGTCGAGCTCGCGCAAGAGCGGATCACACCTCGCTGCTTCCAGGACGCGACCGTGGGCGCCCGGATCTACGACCCGGACGGCGCGGTCGCGGCCGGGTTCCTCGACGCCGCGGTAGCTCCGGACGCACTGGCCGATACGGCCGCCGCGGAGGCGCAGAGGTGGGGCGCACTGCCGCGGGACGCCTACCGGGGTCAGGTGCGCATGTGCCGGGCCGCCCGGCTCGGACGCCTGGCCGACGCCCTCGCCGCCGATCGCGGCCGGACCTTCCAAGTTCCCGGCTCGTGAACGGGCCACAGGTGACGACGGTGGTAGCGTCGGTACCCGTTTCTCCGGCGTAAGGGCTCACTCGTGGTGGCGATCTTCCCCGTGCTCATGGTGGGCGCCATCTACCTGCTGTTGTGGCGTCCGCAACAGCGCAGAATCGCCTCGGTTCGCCGGCTGCAGGCCGAGATCCGAGAAGGCGACGAAGTGCTCACGACGAGCGGCATCTACGGGACGATCACGAGGCTCGGCGAGGCCGATGCCGACCTGGAGATCGCGTCGGGCACTGTGATCCACGTCGCGAGGGGCGCGATCGGCCAACGGATCGGCCCCGAGATCCTGCCGAGTACCGGCGAGCCCCACGACGGTGAGACCGGGGCGGACTGAGTCGTGCGCCGGAAAGTGATCTTGTTGGTCGTGACGGTCACGGTGATCCTCGGTTGGTTCATTGCCACCCTCGTGGGTTCGAACCGACCGGTGCTCGGACTCGACCTCCAGGGCGGGACGTCGATCGTGCTCGCGCCCGTGAAGGGCTCCGATCTCTCGACACTCGATACCGCGGTCGCCATCATCCGCAACCGTGTCGACGGCCTCGGGATCGCCGAACCCGACGTCAGCCGCCAGGGCGACAACATCGTGGTCGATCTGCCCGGCGTGAAGAACGCACAGGAAGCCGACCAGCTCGTCGGAAAGACGGCCGAGCTCCGCTTCCGCGAGGTCCTCGGAACCCTGCCGTACAGCGGGACCACGGCCGCGCCGCCCGCTACAGCGCCGGGTGCGACCACGACCACCGTCAAGGGCGCGACCACCACCACGGTTCCGCGCACGACCACCACCGCGCACGGCACGTCGTCCGCGCCGACGACGAGCCTCGGTCACGCCGAGGGCCGGACGGCGACGATCGATACCGTGCCCATCGCCGCGGTTCGCGCCGCGGCCGATACCCCCACGACCGCCGCGATCGCCGCGACCGCCACGACGTCGCCGGGCAGCACCGCGCCGGCGACCACGGTGAAGGGGGCGACGGTGAAGGGGGCAACGCCGTCCACGACCGTCCCCGCGTCGGCGCAACCCGACTCGTGTGAGAACGGAAAGGCGGTGACCACCGACCTCGCCGCCAAGCAGGTCATCTTGCCGGATACCACCCGGACGTACTGCTACGTCCTCGGTCCGACGATCCTGACCGGCCGCAACGTCGGCTCCGCGACCGCAGTCGTCGACCAGACGACCGCCGAGTGGATCGTCAACGTGCACTTCAAGAACAACGACTTCGTGAAGAAGGTCGCGGAGCCCTACGTCGGCAAGCAGGTCGCGATCGAGCTCGACGGCGTCGTGCAGTCGGCGCCCACGATCAACCAGGGCATCACGGGCCAGAACGTGACGATCTCCGGCACGTTCACCGACAAGCAGGCGCACCAACTCGCGCTGGTGCTGCGGTACGGCTCGCTCCCGGTCCAGCTGGTCGCGCAGACCGCGCAGTCGGTTTCGCCCACGCTGGGCAAGGACCAGCTGCGCGCCGGCATCCTGTCCGGTCTCATCGGCCTCGCGCTGGTCGCGATCTACATGATCCTCTTCTACCGGCTCCTCGGCCTCGTGGTATGGACCGGTATCGGGTTGACCGCCCTCACGTTCTTCTCGCTCGTCTCGTGGCTGTCCGCGCACCAGGGCCTGACGCTGACACTCGCCGGTGTGACCGGAATCATCGTGTCGGTCGGCGTCACCGTCGACAGCTATGTCGTGTACTTCGAACGATTGAAAGACGAGGTCCGAACGGGCAAGACGGTGCGGTCGTCGCTCGACTCCGGCTTCCGGCGCGCGTTCCGTACGATCATCGCCGCCGACCTCGTTTCGCTCATCGGCGCGGTCGTGCTGTATCTGTTCGCCACCTCCTCGGTACGCGGCTTCGCGTACTTCCTCGGATTGTCGACCGGCCTCGACCTGATCCTCGCTTACTGCTTCATGTGGCCGTTCGTTTCGGTGCTCGCGCGCCGCCCCGCGCTCGTGCGGCTGCCCGGGGTCGGTATCGGCGCCGGTCTCGACGTGCCGGAGGTGCAGGCGTGACCGTGACCGCACCGCCGCCGGCCGCCGACGACATACCGGGCGTCACCCGCCGCCACCGGCTCTCCGACCTCTACCACGAGCGGACCAACTTCCAGTTCATCGCGCACAGCCGTCGTTGGCTGATCCTCTCGAGCACGCTGATCGTGTTGAGCCTCCTGCTCTTGTTCGTGCGTGGCCTGAACTTCGGGATCGACTTCGAAGGCGGCACCGCCTGGCAGGTGCAGATGCAGGGCGGCAAGAGCGCGAGCGTCGCCGACGTGAGGACCGCGCTCGAGAAGGCGGGTCTCAGCGACGCGAGCGTGAGCGTGCTGACCCCGCCGGGCGGGGGGGCGCCGACCGTCCGCGTCGAGGCGAAGACCGTGAACAGCGACTCGACCGTCGCGGTGCAGTCCGCGCTCGCGAAGTACGGGGGCGTCGGCGAGGCCGACGTCGAGGTGCCGAGCGGTACCGGCGGCTCGTTCACCTTCACCGCGGCCAAGGGCGTCGAGCCCACGGTCGACGGGGTGAAGAGCGCGCTGTCCGGCACCGGGGTGACGAATCCCCAGGTGAAGGTCGACGGGCGCAATGTCACGGTCACCGTCGACAAGCTGCCCGTGAGTCAACTACAGAAGGTGTCGTCCGCATTGGCGTCGTACGCCGGAGCGCACACCGTCGACGACGTCAGCGTCACCACCGTCGGTCCTACCTGGGGACACGAGGTGAGCAAGAAGGCCGTCAAGGCGCTGATCATCTTCTTCCTCGTCCTGGCGACCTACCTCGCATTCCGCTTCGAATGGAAGATGTCGGTCGCGGCCATCGTCGCGGTGATCCACGACATCATCTTCACGGTCGGGGTCTACGCGCTCTTCCATTTCCAGGTCTCGCCCGCGACCGTCACCGCGTTCCTCACGATCCTCGGTTTCTCCCTGTACGACACCGTCGTGGTGTTCGACAAGGTCACGGAGTTCCAGCGTACGCTCACCGCGACCGGACGCTCCACGTACAGCGAGATGGTGAACCGATCGCTCAACGCAGTGCTGATGCGCTCGATCTCGACGTCGCTCGTCGCGTTGCTGCCCGTCGTCTCGCTGCTGATCGTCGGCAGCGGCCTGCTGGGCGCGACCGCGCTCGAGGACTTCGCCCTCGCGCTTGCCGCCGGTCTGTTCATCGGTTCGTACTCGTCGATCTTCGTCGCCGCGCCGCTCCTCGCCTGGTGGAAGGAGCACGAGCCCCAGTACCGGGCCGTGGCCGAGCGGCGCCGGCGGGCAATGGCTCCGGCGATGGTCACTGCGTCCGCAGGCGTCGCGCTGGCGGGCTCGGCGTCGGCCGACTCGGGCGAGGTCGCCGAGCGGGCACCGCTCGGTGTTCCCGGGCCGCCCGCGGTACCCCGAACCACGATCCAGGCTCGTCCGCGGCAGCAGCGCGGCAAGAAGCGCCGGTAGGACGAGCTTCGAGCGGCGGGCTGCGGAGTTCGGCCGCGATCGAGAAGCGCGGTCCAACTCGCCCGGAACCGACAACGACCTCGGTACCCTTGGGCAATGGACCCTGCCTGGTTGAAGGCGCACGTGCGCGACGTTCTCGATTACCCGAAGCCGGGGATCGTGTTCAAGGACATCACGCCGCTTCTCGGCGCGCCCGACGCGTTCCGGGCCACCGTCGACGCGCTCGCGGAGCCGTTCACCACCACGCGGGTCGACAAGGTGATCGGGATCGAGGCACGAGGCTTCGTGTTCGCGGCGCCGGTCTCGTATGGTCTCCACGCGGGCTTCGTGCCGGTGCGCAAGCCCGGGAAGCTTCCGTGGGAGATCGAGCGTGAGGAGTACGAGCTCGAGTACGGAACCGACCTGCTCGAGATCCATCGCGACGCCGTCGCCCCGGGCGATCAGGTCCTGGTGGTCGACGACGTGATCGCGACCGGCGGGACGGCGTCCGCTACCGCCCGGCTGGTCGAGCGGCTCGGCGGCGAGGTGGCGGGCTTCGCCTTCGTGCTGGAGCTGGGATTTCTGCACGGCCGCGAACAGCTCGACGGCTACACCGTCCACGCGTTGGTGTCGTATGACTAGGAATGCCGTTGACGAGAGGTGTCATGTGACGAGCCGGGGGGCACCTTGACCAGCGCGCCCACCCGCCGCCGGTCGGGGTCCCCGAACGTCGACACGGCGCTGCGCCCGTTGGTCGAGTCGCTGCGGGCGGCCGGCGACGAGCGCGACGTCGCACTCATCGTGGACGCGTACGACGTGGCGCGCGACGCGCATCGTGACCAGGTGCGGCGGTCGGGCGACCCGTACATCGCCCATCCGCTCGGCGTCGCGATGATCCTCGCCGACCTGGGCCTCGACGACATCACGCTCGCCGCGGCTCTCTTGCACGATGCGGTCGAGGACACGTCGGTCACCCTCGACGACCTCGAGGCGCGTTTCGGTCCCGACGTTGCCTCGATCGTCGACGGCGTCACCAAGTTGGACCGGCTCGAGTTCGACTCACGCGAGGCGCAGCAGGCCGCCACGATGCGCAAGATGCTGGTGGCGATGGCGAAGGACGTACGCGTCCTGCTGATCAAGCTCGCCGACCGACTCCACAACATGCGCACGATCGCATCGCTCCCGGAAGCGAAGCAGAAGAGGATCGCGCAGGAGACCCTCGACATCTACGCACCGCTGGCGCACCGCCTCGGCGTCCAGGACGTCAAGTGGCAACTCGAAGATCTCGCGTTCGCGGTCCTGCACCCGAAGCGCTACGCCGAGATCGAGGCGATGGTGCTGCAACACGCGGGGGAGCGAGAGCGCTACCTCGAGGAGGTCGTGAGCGCGGTCAGGTCACGGCTCGAACAGCTCCACATCAACGCCGACGTCACGGGCCGGCCGAAGCACTACTGGTCGATCTACGAGAAGATGGTGGTGCGCGGCAAGGAGTTCGCCGAGATCAACGACCTCGTGGGAGTACGGGTCATCGTCGACTCCGTGAAGGACTGTTACGGCGCGCTGGGCTCGATTCACGCACTATGGCGTCCGGTCCAAGGTCGTTTCAAGGACTACATCGCAATGCCCAAGTTCAACCTCTACCAGTCGTTGCACACGACGGTCGTCGGTCCGGAGGGCCGCGCCGTCG
>DATJAA010000314.1:0-18196 GCA_035516815.1 Acidimicrobiia bacterium
TCGACGACGTCGAAACCGGCACCAGCGAGCCGCCGCCGGTTCTCGGCCGCGATGACCGCATTCGGATTGCCACGGTCGTCGCAGCCCTGGAGGAGGACGGTGCCGGAAGGCGTGAAGGCGACGACGTTGTCGACATGACCGTCGGTACCGTCGTCCTCGGCGATCGCGTCGGCGAGCCAGACGACGCGATCGACCCCGAGCGAAACGCGCAGTTGCGCCTCGATGCCGGCGCGATCCAGTTGCGGGTTCCGGTTCGGGTTGAGGAGGCAGCGCTCCGTCGTCACTAGGGTTCCCCGGCCGTCAACCGCGATGGATCCGCCTTCGAGAACGAGATCGTTCTCGTGAACCGACAACCCGAGATGGCGGGCAATCGCGGCGCCGACCAGCGCGTCGGCGGCATGCGGCTGTTTCTCTCCCCACGCGTTGAAGCGGAAGTGCACCGCCGCGACCGAACCGTCGCCGGATCGCACACCGACCGGTCCGTCGTCGCGCATCCACGCGTCATCGAGTGGCAGCAGCACTATCTCGGCGACGTCGCCGACGGCCGCTTCTGCGCTCGCGCGGTCGGCCGGCGCGACCGCGACCACTACCGGCTCGTACGCGGCGATGCGGCGCACGATCTCTCCGTAGACGAGTCTCGCCGGCTCCAACTGTGTGCCCGCGAAGATGCACTGAGGGACGGCGGGCGGCCACGCCATCAGCGTGCATCGGTGCGGATCAGTCTCCGCAGGCATGCGGCATCCCGCAGGAGGCGACACGCGATGAAGCTAGCGTGCGGCCATGCCGCTCAGCGCCGATCTCGAGCACCTGGCCGAACGCGTTTCGAATTGGGGACGTTGGGGTCGCGACGACCAGCGGGGCACCCTCAACCTCATCACCCCCGCGGTCGTTCAACGAGGCATCGCCGCGGCGCGGCACGGCAGGGTCTTCTCGCTTGCGATTCCCTTCGATCAGACCGGGCCCCAATGGGACAACGTGCACATGCCCGAGCGCATCAATCCCGAGTTGCACACCCACACCGTGAATGTCGCCTTCACGGGAGACGACCGCGACTTCACCACGAACGACGATTCGTTCCGGATGGGCTCACAGGCGGTCACGCATTGGGACTCGCTCGCGCACGTTGGATACGGCGGAAAGCTCTACAACGACACGCCCAACGACGTCGTCAGGGCCGATGGCGGAGCCGCCGAGCTCGGCATCGAACACTTCGGCCCGGTGGTGACGCGGGGCGTCCTCCTCGACATCGCCCGCGTGCACGGCGTCGACCACTTCGACGACAACCACCCCGTCACCGCCGACGACCTCGACGCCGCGGTGCAGGCCGCCGGCGTCACCGTGCAGCCCGGAGACGCGATCCTCGTCCGTACCGGGCAGATGCATTTCCTGCGCCGCGGCGACAAACAGCGCTACTCGATGCCGTCGCCGGGACTCTCGACTCAGTCCGTCGGGTGGCTGCGCGACCACGACGTCGCTGCAGTCGCGACCGACACGATGACGTTCGAGTGTTACCCGTGCGAGGATCCCGCGGTGTTCATGCCGGTTCACATGATCCAGCTGCGCGACATGGGGCTCGCGCAAGGCCAGAACTGGCACCTCGATGACCTCGCCGCCGACTGCGCAGCCGACGGTTCCTACGAATGCCTCCTCGTCGCGCCGCCGCTCCCGTTGACAGGCGCGGTGGGCGCGCCGGTTGTGCCGGTCGCGGTCAAATAACCGCTACCGGCTCTCAGGACTCGCCGCGAGCGGCGGGTTCGGTTGGATCTCGACGACGGGTACCCACATGTGAGTCGGCGCGGTAACGATGGTCACCACCGCCCGGCCGACGTCGGCAGGTTGCATCGTCCCGAAGTGGCGCTGGATGCCGAACCGTTGCCAGAGCGGCATCAGGTCATCGAAGATGGCGAGGTCCCAGTCGTCGGCAAAGCCGGTAACCGTCGGGCCGGCTCGGACGATCGAGGAGCGAATCCCGAAACCTTCGCATTCGAGCGCGAGGGTCTCCGCGAACGCCTCGAGGCCGGCCTTGGCCGACAGGTATGTGGCAAGACCCGGCCGCTTGTTCTTCGCAGTGTCGGACGAGATGAACACGACGTCGCCCGGCGCCGACGCGGCGCGCAAGCCCGCGACCACTCGTTTGGTGAGGAGTATCGGGCCGAGCAGGTTCGTGTCCACGATCCGGCGGTGATCTTCGTCGTTCATGTCGTGGATCGCCCCGGGAAGCGCGGTGCCCGCGTTGTTCACCAAGACGTCGATCAGTCCCGCCTGCTCACCGACGGCCGCGCAGAACGCGTCGAGTGAGGCCGGCTCGGTGACGTCCAGCGGATGGACGATCGGCCCGCCGCCCGCGCCGGCCACGAGCTCGGCCGTCTCCTCCAGCTGCGCCACCCGGCGCGCGCCGAGGCCAACTGTCCAGCCGAGCGCACCGAGCGCGACCGCAATGGCCCGGCCGATGCCCGCCGACGCGCCCGTGACGACGGCAACGCGTCGGCGCGTGGCGTCGGATGCGTCAAGCGCCAAGGAATTCGCCGCCGTTGACGTCGAGCGTCTGGCCGGTGATGACTCGGGACGAAGGCGAGATGAAGAACACCACGCTGCTCGCGATCTCGTCCTGCGGAGGGATGACCCGCAGCGGGATACGGCCCTCGATCTCGGCGCGCACGTCGTCGCGAGTGATCCCACGCGCCTCGGACTCCCAGCCGATGAACGTCTCGACGTTCGGGCCGCCGATCCATCCGGGAGCGACACAGTTCACGCGCACACCGGCGGGCCCGAGCTCGACTGCCATCGTCTTCGCCGCGGTCTGCACCGCGGCCTTCGACGACGAGTAGCCCCCTTCGAGCGGCCTGACCTTGCGCATGCTCATGGAGATGATGAACACGACCGACGCGTCGCCGTGGTCGGCCGCTGCCTTCTTCAGATGGGGAAGGCACGCCTGCGTCAACCCGAGCGCACCCCACACGTTCACCTCGTAGATCTTCCGCCACTTACCGAGGTCGACCGTCTCGAACGATTCGAAGGTGTCCATGCGGAACGCGTTGTTGACCACGCCGTCGAGCCGCCCGCAGGCGTCGACGGTGTCGTCGACCAAGGCCCGCACCTGATCGGGGTCGACGAGGTTGGTCGGCATTGCGAGCGCCCGCCCCCCGGACCTCTCGATCTCCCCGCGCACCTGCGCCAGGTAGTCGGCATTGCGGGCCGCCAACACGACGACGGCGCCCTCCCGGGCGAGCGCGCGGGCGTTGGCCTGGCCGAGGCCCGGGCCGACGCCGGAGACGATGACCACCTTGTCCTGGAGCAGCATCTGCCCATCAGAGCCAGGCGGGACGGGCCGGCGCAACCTGGAGCACGGGCGGACGCGCTCCGCTTCGCGTGACGGGCGTCACGCCGGCACCCGCCGCGGCTCAAGCCCGACCGCCGCGCGTGCCGATCCCATTTCGGGCGGGTCGGAGCGACCCATGATGATCAGCGGAGTGCAGCCCGTCGGCGCGAAGGGCGTGAACGCCGTCCAGGGCGCCGTCGTCGATTCCAAGGACGCGGCCCGTTACGGCGACGGGGAACGCGACGGAGATCGCTCGGGCGCGGTGCCGGCGAAGACCGGCCAGCCGCAGCCGGTCGTCTTCCCGCGCAAAGGTGTACCCGTCGACCCGCGACCCGTGTCACTGCGGCACGAGCGCGCGACGACGCGATACCGCTCCGACGGCGGCAACCCCGACGCGGCGTAGTACCGCCGCGCCCGCCGGCTAAAGGGAACTGGGTCTGGCGCAGCGCGCTCGCACCAGCGGCTCGAAGTGCTCGAGCGCCAGGGTGTCGTAGTCGGGATCGAACGCAACCTGATCCCAGTCGTCCGCGAATTGCGCGGCCAGGTCGAACCACGCTTCGCCGCGATACCTCTCCCGCGCGTCGGGATCGCCGCCGAAGTGGTGGTAGTAGTGGCGGCCCTGGAAGTCCTGATGGGCGCGGATCATGTTGTAGACGTCGGGACGCACGTACGGCTTGACGATCGCAGCCGCGATCTCCGGATGGTTCGGGACGCTCACGGCCTTGCCGATGTCGTGCAGCAACGACGCGAACACGACCTCGTCGTCGGCACCGGCGCGCTCGGCGCGCGTCGCCGTCTGTAGCGAATGCGTGAGCTGGTCGACCGCGAATCCGTCGGTGATCTCGGCGAGCGACTGCAACATCGCAAGGACGCGGTCGGCCACGCGGCCCTGGTGCTCGTGCGTCTCCTTGCCGATCACCGCCCATTGCTCGGCGGTCGAGGTGTCCATACGGGTGAAGGTCTGCGCCATGGCCCCAGCGTAGATCAGGGCTGCCCGAGCACGAGCGCCGCGCATTCCATGAGGAACTCGGCGCCCGTACCCCTGGGATCGCGGCCCGCGCGCAGCGCGTCGTACGTGATGGCCGCGCCGAACGGGTACGCGGCAAGCGTGCCGACCCGTCGTTTCGCGTCCCAGGGCCCGACGTACAGATAGGGCTCTGGCAGATCGTCGTCGCCGGGCGACGCGCCGTAAGTGGCCCGCGTACCGGCACCCGCGTCGCCCATCTCGCACGCGAGGTCGAAGTGTTCGGGCCAGATCGTCGCCCCGGTGGTGTCCTGCGCGGCGTACGCGTCGCGCAGGTCGGTCAACAACGAATCCGCGAGCGCGATCCAGTCGGCCAAGGCCTTCGCCGCACCGCCGTCGATCGCGATGGTCCGTTCCTGCGCACATTCCGTCGCGGGCCGGTAGACCTCCTCCGGCGCGCCCAGGGGTACGCCGACGAAGCGCGCCGCAGCACCGAGGGTCGTCAGACCGACGCGAGTGGTCGTGCCCGGCCGCTCGTACACGAGCTCGACGCCCTCGACCCGCGCCCGTTCGCCGTCACCGAGAACCGGCGTGCCGAATCCGTTGGTCGTCGGCGTCAGCCCGATGTGACCGTCGGCGCGGTATCGCAGGGGCGCGAACACATGCTCGGCCAGTGCGTGCATCGCCTCGCGGGCCGCGCCGAATGAGACGGGCAGGGGGTCGAGCATCCGCGCACCCTAGAGCAGGTGGTTGAGAATCTCCGCAAGCTCTACGGGCCTGTCGCCCTGGATGCTGTGACCCGCCCCGTCGACGACGATCACCTCTGCTCGCGGATCACGACGCACGACTTCGGCGACGTCTTCGTCGTCGACAACGGGAGATGTCGCGCCGCGCAGGACCAGCAGTGGCATCTTCAAGCGGTCGATCGCGCTCCAGAGCTCATCGAGTCCGGGCATCACCTCCCCGTCGTCACCTTCGCCGGAGCCCCGCCGGGGAAGGTCGTACCGCCAGCGCCACCGCCCGTCGTCGGTTTCGATCGCGTTGTGCAGGACACCTCGGCGCAGCGATGACTCGCTGCGCGTCGGGTTGAACTGGATCGTACGGGTGAGGATCTCGTCGAAGCTGTCGAAGTACTCCGGGCCGTCGATGAACTGCGCGATAGCCGACGACTTCTCGCGATTCACGCCGGGCGTCACGTCAACGAGCACGAGGCTCCGGACGAGGTCGGGCGCGCGATCGGCGAGCGCGAGAACCGAGAGCCCGCCGAGCGACATCCCGACGACCAACTTCGCCTTCGGCGCGAGCTCTCGTACCGCTTGTTCGAGCGCGATCGCGTTCTCGCCCGGCCAGTACGCGTGATCCTCGCGGTGTGCCGAGTGTCCGTGGCCGGGGAGGTCGATCGCTACCAGTGGCCGGTCGAGTGCGAGCGCGACGGTGTCCCAGGTGTGGGCGTTCTGGGCACCGCCGTGCACGAGCACGAGCTCGGGCGGACCCGAACCCCAGACGAGCGCGCTGATGTTGCCGGTCGCCGTCGGCACCCCGACCCGCCGAACCTGCGGTGGCCCGTTCCAGGCAATGCCGAATTCCTCGGCATTCTCACGGAAGAGCGCGAACTCGTCATACTCGGGAGCGGGAGCCATGCGCCGTAGTCGAGTCCAGCGGGCCCGGTCGGTGCAACCGAGCCGCCCGTTCCTACACTTGCCGACGATGCGCGGGCCATACCTGTCGTCCGCCGCCTTCCGCCGCTTGACGCTCGTCAATGTGGTGTTGCTCGCGGCGATTGTCGTGAGTGGCGCGGTCGTCCGCCTGACGAACTCGGGCCTCGGCTGCGCCGACTGGCCGAACTGCAGCGCGACGAAGCTCGTCGACGTCTCGAGCCATCACGCCGCGATCGAACAGATCAACCGGATCTTCTCGGGCGCCATCGGCATCCCGATCGCACTCGCACTGATCGGCGCGTACCAACTCCGGCCGCGCCGTACCGATCTCGTCCGCCTCGCCTGGATCCTGTTCGGGCTCTTCTGGGCGGAAGCGGTGCTGGGTGGGATCTCGGTCAAGGTGAAGCTCGCGTGGGTGAGCGTGACCGGCCACTTCCTGCTCGCGATCGGCCTGATCGCGGTCGCGCTGTTCATGCACCACCTCGCGCGCACGCCCGCAGGCACGCGCCACGACGCGGTGCCTCCCGGAGTGATGCGGATCGCCCGCGCGGTCTATTGCCTCACGATCTGGGTCATCGTCGTAGGCACGTTCGTCACGGCGGCCGGTCCTCACGGTGGCGACGCTCAGGCGCGGCGGCTGGGGTGGCCGCTCGGCGACGTGGCCCGTGTGCACGGCGCCTCGGTCGACGTGCTGGTCGGGCTCACGTTGGTGCTCGTCGTCGCGCTTGCGCGCGCGCCGGCGCCGCGACGCGCACTCAACGTCGCGTCGGTGACCGTCGTCGTCATGGCCGCGCAGGGGGTGCTCGGCTATGTCCAGTACTTCAACCGCATCCCCGCGCTCCTCGTCGGGTTCCACGTGTTCGGCGCGGTGTGTGTGTTCGTCTGTGTGCAGCAACTGCTGCTCGAACTGCGCGTCCCCGACACGCTCGGTGAGCCCGGTGACGTGATCGAGCGCGAAGACTACCGGCGGCGACCGGTCGCGACGTGACGGGCCGCCCGTGACAGGCGATCGTTCATATCGCGGGCGTACTCCCGCGTCCGTGCGGTGCTCATGAGGTGCACCTCGTCGAGCCGCGGAAGCAGGTACGCGCGGGTATCGGCGTGCAAGCCGTCCCACAGCTCCTGGCGGATGTCCGCGCGCAGGTGGCAAAGCGTGACGACGACCTCGAGCGCATCTCGCCGCGCCACGCGTTCGAGGACCTCGACGACCCGGTCGGGCGGATGGTCGCCCACGGGGCTGAACGGGCAGTCGTTGTCGTCGTGCGCGGCGGGACGCGGGAACACGACTCCCCGCCGCACGGCCGCAACGAGTGCCCTGATGGCCTCGGCGCGAGAGTGGTCGCTCGCCTCGCGTACGCGGGCCAGCCCGTCCCTCAGCCGCTGACGATCAGCGACCGAGAGGTGGTCGTTGACCGCGTCGGCGAAGCGAACCGGGAGCAGGCTGTACGCCAGCGCGGCGCGTTCCACGCCGGAGTCCGTCAATCGTTGCCCGCGGCTCACCCGCAATTTCTCGGCGGCCCGGCGCGCCGGGTGAAACAGATGTGACCGTAGGCACGTCCCGAGATCGCATCGCCCCTGCTCGGCGCGGCCGTTCGTACCGTGTGTAAGGCTCGGCGCGTGCGCGTGCACCTAGTCGACGGCACCTACGAGCTCTTCCGGCAGTACCTCGCGCCCCGGCCCGGGCATATCGACCCCGGCGGCGTCGAGGTCGGCGCCACGCGCGCGGTGGTGACCTCCGTGCTCACGATGCTGGAGGAGGGCGCGACCCATCTCGGCGTCGCCACCGATCACGTCATCGAGTCGTTCCGCAACGACCTCTGGGACACGTACAAGACCGGCGACGGCGTCGATCCACTGTTGAAGGCCCAGTTCCCGTTGCTCGAGGACGCGCTCGGGGCGCTGGGCGTCGCGGTGTGGGCAATGGTCGAGTTCGAAGCCGACGACGCGCTCGGCGCGGCCGCTTCGATCGCGGCCGGCGACGACCGGGTCGAGCAGGTGATCATTTGTACCCCCGACAAGGACCTCGGGCAGTGCGTCGGCGGCAAGGTCGTGCAACTCGACCGCCGCCGGGACGTGCTGCTCGACGCCAGCGGTGTCCGGGAGAAGTTCGGAGTACCGCCGGAGTCGATCCCCGACTGGCTCGCGCTCGTCGGCGACACGGCCGACGGGTTCCCCGGACTGCCCGGGTTCGGCGCCAAGACGGCCGCCGCGCTGCTCACGAAGTTCGGACACATCGAGGCGATCCCCGACGACCCGAAGGCGTGGGAGGTTCCGGGCTTGCGCGGGACCGATCGACTCGCGGCGACGCTCGGCGCGGGCCGCTCGGTCGCGGCCCGATTCAAGGTGCTCGCGACGCTCCGTCTCGACGCGCCCGTCGGATCCGTCGACGACTGGGAATGGCGCGGCCCGCGTCCCGACCTCGACGATTGGTGCGTCCGATTCGGATCGCCGAGACTCGTCGCGCGGGCGACGAAGCTTGCAGCCCAGAGAGGATTCGCCGGAGAGGATCGCCGGAGAGGAAGCGGATGAATCATCCGACGAGTGATGGGACGAGCAATGAGTGACGCGATTCTCGTCGACCGGCCCCGGCCGGGCATCGCGCTCCTCACGCTCAACCGTCCGGAACGCCTCAACGCGATGAACTACGCCCTCGTGCGGGGCTTGTACGACACGCTCGACCAACTGGCCGAAGATCGCTCGTGCCGCGTCATCGTGGTCACCGGATCGGGCCGTGGGTTTTGCGCGGGCCTCGACCTCACCGAAGGTGCGAGCCCGCCGTCGACACAGGGCTTGGGCCGCGCGCAGGCCGGGATGACGGTCCAGAAGTTGATCGCGGGCCTGGTGCCGAAGATGCGCTCGGTTCCCCAGCCCATCATCGCGGCCGAGAACGGAGCCGCGTCGGGCGGCGGGCTCGCACTCGCGCTGGCGAGCGACGTGCGCATCGCCGCGCAGTCGGCCCGGTTCAACGTGGCGTTCATCCGGGTCGGGCTCTCGGGCTGCGACATCGGTGTCTCGTGGATGTTGCCTCGTCTGATCGGCGCCTCGCGCGCGTTCGAACTGCTCCTCACCGGCCGGTTGATCGAAGCGGCCGAGGCCGATCGGATCGGGCTCGTCACACGCGTCGTTCCCGACGTGGATGTCGTCGACTCGGCCATGCACACGGCGGAGCTGATCGTCGGCAACAGCCCTTTCGGCGTACGCATGACGAAGGAGGTCATGTGGAGCCAACTCGAGATCGGCAGCCTCCAGGCCGGCATCGATCTCGAGAACCGGACGCAGGTGCTGTCGAGCTTCACCGGTGATCTCACCGAGGCGATGGCCGCGTTCGCGGAGAAACGTCCGGCGAAGTTCACCGAGGGTTAGAGCGGGCTGGGGGGAAGTGATGCTCGAAGGACGCGTGGCCCTGGTGACGGGGGGTGGGCGAGGCATCGGCAAGGCGATCGCGCTCGGCCTCGCGGAGGACGGCGCCGACATCGCCGTCAACTACCGACGCGACGACGATGCCGCACACCAGACCGTCGCCGAGATCGAGAAGCTCGGCCGGCGCGCGATCGCGTACGCGGCTTCGATCGACGACTACGCGCAGTGCGAGGCCATGGTCTCGGCCGCCGTCGCCGACTTCGGTTACGTCGATTTACTCGTCAACAACGCCGGCAACGCTTCGCGGGGCCAGACCGTCGCCGACACCGATCCGGCCGAGCTCGAGCGAGTGGTTCGCACGCACGCCTTCGGTGCCTGGGCGTGTTGCAAGCTGACCATCCCGTCGATGCGCACCCGGCCCCGGGGCGACATCATCATGATCTCGAGTGCGGCGACCCTGCACATGGGCGCGAACTCCGCGCCGTACAACATGGCGAAGGCCGCGCTCGAAGCACTTGCGGCGACACTGGCGAAGGAGGAACGCGCCAACGGCATCCGCGTGAACATCGTCGCGCCCGGCCTCGTCGACACGGAGATGGGCCGCCGGCTCGTGAAGGGCGCGATGGGAGTCACCGACATCCGGACGATGGATTCGCGGAGCCCCTTCGGGCACGTGTGCACGCCGGAGGAGATCGCCGACGCCGTGCGTTTCCTCGTCTCGGAACGCGGCGGTTACATCACCGGCCAGCGCATCGGTGTCGACGGCGGCGCCTTCTAGCCCGACGGCGGCGGCCTGCGCGCGGCGCCGGACGCGGCGCCGACCCTGGGCCCGTTCGCCGGGCGGGCGTCGCTACCATCGCCACATGGCCGTGTTCGCACTGCTGTTCATCGTGTTGCCGCTCGTCGAGATCTACGTCGCGGTGCAGGTCGCGCACTTGATCGGCGCGCTGAGCACGGTGGGGCTATTGCTCGGACTGTCGCTCGCGGGTGTTTGGGTCACGAAGTTCGCCGGGCTCGGCGCCCTCGCCCGGATCCGGCGGCAACTGCAGGCCGGCCGGATGCCGACCAACGAGTTGATCGACGGCGCGCTCGGCGTGAGCGGAGGTCTGCTGCTGATCGTCCCGGGCTTCGTAACCGCCGCCGCCGGGCTCCTCTTGCTGTTCCCGCCGACGCGCACCTTGACCCGCGAGGCCGCGAAGCGCCGCTTCGTCGGGCGCGTGACCTATTTCCCGGGACCGAGCTCATCGGGTCCCATCGACGGGCCCAGCAACGCACCCGACGACGTCATCGACATCTGATCGGGCGGCGCCTCGGTCAATACGGACCGTCGCAGCAGGAGTCGCGCCAGCCGCATGCCGGGCATCGATAGTGCGCGTGTTCCGGCTGCATCTCGGTGCCGCACACGCTGCACGTCACCGAAAGGTCGCAGGTCCCGGTGCGTGGTTGGACCGGTTCGCTCGCGCTGTAGGTCACAGACGGAAATTAGCCGAGCGGACGCAGCAATTCGGGGACGACCGGGCAGTCGATGCGCGCGGTGGCGTCGTGGGGGCGTTCGAGCCCGCGCGGGCCCGCAATGCGATCGAATCGCTGCACCGAGATCTCTTCGTATGCGTGCTCGGGAGGGAGCGACGATACGACCATCTCGTAGACCCGCGCGGGGAGGACGCGCCCGACCCCGCCGACGAGCCACGCCTCACGTGCGCCACCCCCGACCGCTTCCATCACCGCGCCCGTCCCGAGCGGGACGAGCGCCCGCTCGGGACCGATCGCACTCGCGGCGACGAGCAGGCGCGCCGCGCGCTCGAGCACTGGGTCCCACGCGTCCACGACACGCACCGCGTGGTCGCTGCGACGACGCCGGAGGGCAGCCATCGGGTCGTCGCCGTCGACGCGCACCGCGACCGCTTCGATGTCGAAGCGCTCCATCAACGCGTCGTCGACCGTCGACGAATACCCGACGATCGCGACCACCTCGCCTTCGTCGAGCAGCGGCAGCGTTGCGCCGAGACGGTCGCCCGTTCGGTCGGCCTCGAGCTCGCGAGCCGCGGCGCGCGCCGCGCTCGCGGGGTCGGCGGCCGCGAGGATCCGCGAACACACCCACCAGAGCGAACCGTGTGCGCGGTGATGAGCGAGCACCCGACGGCAGGCGACGACCAGTGACGCAGGCTCGTCGGAGAATCCTGCAAGCGCGTCGGCGGCCGCTGCCGCAAGATGGTCGTCATCCACGCTGCGGCGCGTGACCGAACGTAGGCGCTCTGCCGGTGTGACCTCACCCCACATCGCGGCGATCCTACGGCGATCGGTATGTGGTGACCGCGCGCAGCGCGGCCGTCGCATCGTCGAGCGCCGCGAAGCCCTCGGCGCGGCGCACGAGCAGCTCGACGTTGCCGCCCAGCCGGAGCCGACCGTGCGCGAGCGCGATCTGGGCGTTCTGCTCGCCGGTCGCGATCGCCACTGCCGTTTCGTAGTCAGTCGTCAGGCGGACGTCCGGTGTCGCCCCGTCCGCATCGTCGCCGGCAATCACCCGAGCCCGGCCGGCCGCCAGGCTGATCCGGTACCGCACCTCACCCTGACCGGGTACCCGGGTGACAACCTGCTCGATCACGAGTGGCGCGAGTGCGGCGACAGTGGGGGACGCGTCGAGCGCGGCCTCCAACTGCGTCAGCCATGCACGCGACAAGAACTCCGGCACCGGGCGCAGAGTAGGCGCACGCATTCCGGGCTCGTGACCAGGTGCGAGTACCGTCCGAGGATGACCTCGACCGGGCCCAAGGAGGCGCTGTTCCCCACGGCGCTCGTGCCCTTCGCGACGACGGTCGAGCGCCGCATCGACGCCCTGCTCTCGTCGGAGCTGGTGCGGTGGCGCGCGGTCGACGCGCGACTCGCAGAACCGATCGAGGCGTTGCGCGCGTTCATCGCCACCGGGGGGAAGCGGCTGCGACCTGCCTTCTGCTTCTGTGCGTTCGTCGGTGCGGGCGGTGAACGCGCAGATCCACGCGTCGTCGACGCGGCGGCTGCGCTCGAGCTCGTGCACACGTTCGCCCTCGCGCACGACGATGTCATGGACGGCTCTACGATGCGCCGGGGCGAAGACTCCGTGCACACACGATTCGCGCGCCGGCACGTCCGCGATGCGTGGCGCGGCGAAGCCCGCCGATTCGGCGAGGGTATGGCGATCCTCGTCGGCGATTTCGCGTTCACATACGCCGACGTGCTGATGCGCGGAATGCCCGACGCCGCCCACGTGGTGTTCGACGAGCTGCGCATCGAGCTTTGTGTGGGGCAGTCGCTCGATCTCACCGGAACCGCGGCCGCGAGCACGGACGAAGAGCTCGCGAACCGCATCGCCGTGTACAAGTCGGGGAAGTACACGGTCGAGAGGCCGCTGCATCTCGGGGCGGCACTGGCCGACCGCTTCGCCGCGATCGCCGCCGCGCTCTCGGCCATCGGACTCCCGCTCGGCCACGCGTTCCAGCTCCGCGACGACGTCCTGGGCGCGTTCGGCGACGCCGAGATCACCGGCAAGCCGGTGGGCGACGACCTACGGGAGGGGAAGCCGACGCCCCTCGTCGCGCTCGCCTCCGCCCGGGCCGGCGCCTCCGACCGCGACCTGCTCGGCCGGCTGGGCGATCCCAACCTGTCGGCCGACGAGATCGAGAGCCTGCAAGAGGTGTTCGTCCGCACCGGCGCCCTCGACCAGATCGAATCCGACATCGCGCGCCTGGTCGCGCAAGCGCGCGATGCCCTCGCAGCGGCGCCGATAACGGACGCGGCGCGGGGCTGGCTGGACGAGCTCGCGGCCTACGTGGCCTGGCGAGACCGATAGCCAGCGGTCGCAGCCCCGCTCGTAGACTCGCATCGCCATGCCCCCCGCTGCTTCCGATCCGGCCATCTCCGTCGTCGGGCTCGAGAAGCGCTACGGCACCACGCGTGCCGTCGACGGCCTGTCGTTCGACGTCGCCCGCGGCGAGGTGTTCGGGCTGCTGGGGCCGAACGGCGCGGGCAAGACCACGACGGTGGAGACGCTCGAGGGCTACCGCACCCCCGATCGCGGGACCGTACGCGTGCTCGGCCTTGATCCCGTGCGCGAGGCCGCCGCACTCCGCCCGCGCATCGGCGTGATGCTGCAGGAGGCCGGCCTGTATCCGGGCCTGAAGCCACTCGAGCTGCTGCGGCTCTTCGCGGCGTACTACGACGATCCCGAATCGCCCGAGGCGCTGCTCGACACCGTCGGGCTGCGCGACGCCGCGGCGACATCGGTGCGCCGTCTATCGGGCGGCCAGACGCAGCGCCTCTCGCTCGCGTGCGCGCTCATCGGCCGGCCCGAGGTCGTGTTCCTGGACGAGCCGACGGCGGGCATGGACCCGCACGCGCGGGCGACGACGTGGCAGCTCGTGCGTGATCTGCGCGGCCGCGGCGTGACAGTACTGCTGACGACACACGCCATGGACGAAGCAGAACAGCTGTGTGACCGAGTCGCGATCGTCACCGGTGGCAAGCTCGCCGCACTGGGTTCGCCGTCCGAGCTCACCCAACACGCGGCCACCGACGAGATCTGGTTCGCCGCCGACCCCGGACTCGACACTTCTGCCATCGCCGGCGCGCTCGGCCTCGGCGAGAACGACGTCGTCGAGGACCGCTCCGGCGAGTACGTGATCCGCTCGGCGTGCACCCCGGCGCTGGTCGCCGACCTTGCGTGCCACCTCCGCGACATGAACGTGACGCTCGCGGCGCTCCAGGCCGGACGCAGATCGCTCGAGGAAGTATTCCTGCACATCACCGCGGAACAGGCCGGGTAGCCGTGCATCGGCGGGCGCTCGCGGCGCAGACGCGTGCCGAGACGGTGTTGCAGCTGCGCCGGGGCGAAAACCTCATCGTCACGCTGGCGATCCCGCTCGGTATCCTCGTGTTCTTCGCCAAGGTCGACACGATCTCGACCGACTTCGCGCACCCCGTCGACTTCCTCGTTCCCGGGGTGCTCTCGCTCGCCGTCATGGCGGCCGCGATGGTCTCGTTGGGGATCGCGACCGGCTTCGAACGGCGCTACGGCGTCTTGAAGCGGCTCGGTTCGACGCCCCTTTCGCGCACGGGATTGCTCGTCGCCAAGACGGCAACGGTCCTCGCGCTCGAGGTCCTACAGATCGTGCTCGTCGTGCTCGTCGGCATCGCGATCGGATGGCACGTGCCGGCCGGAATCCTTCCGGCAGTCGGGCTCTTGCTGATCGGCACCGTCGCGTTCGCGGGCATCGGCTTGTTGATGGCCGGCACACTGCGGGCCGAAGCCAACCTTGCGGCCGCCAACGGGCTTTTCCTCGTGCTGCTGTTCCTCGGTGGCATGGCCTATCCGCTCGACAAGCTGCCGACGGCGTTGCAGTACGTCGCCAAGGCGCTTCCGGCCGCTGCACTCTCGGAGACGGTTCGCTCGGTGCTCTCCGCGCAGCCGTTCCCGACCGGCGAACTGGTCGTGCTCCTCGCGTGGGCCGTCGCCGCACCGCTGCTCGCGGCGCGCTACTTCCGCTGGGAGGAGTGAGCGCTCCGGCGCTCTAGCTGCGCGTTATGGCGGCGAGCGCCGAATCGAGGTCGTGCTCGCTCGTCGGCCCGAACAGCCGGTCGCGCACCACGCCGTGCGCATCGATGAAGAGCGTGTCGGGCATCGCGTGCACGTCGTAACGGGCGGCAACAGGATTCTCGGTCGAGTCCTCGATGAGTGTCGGGAACGTCACACCGAGACGATGTACGAAGTCGCGGGTGTCGTTCGGGAAGTCCTGATAGTTCACGCCGACGACGGTGATACGGCTTCCCGCGTCACGCTGAGCCCGTTCGAGGATCGGCATGTCTTGTTCGCACGGGTGACACCACGACGCGAAGAACGTGAGCACCACGGGCCGGCCCCGCAACGACGACAGTGTCAGTGGTTGGCCGTCGAGGTTCGGCAGTGTGAAGTCGGGCGCGAGCTTGCCGATCCGGGCCTTCTTCGGTGCGATGTCGGCGGGCGTCGTGCTTGCCGCGACCGCCGAGCCGGCGGAGTTCACCGAGCCGGCCGGGTGGCGCGTCGCGAGGATCAACGCCAGCACGAGCGCGGGGACGGCGACCGAAACGGCTGCCAGGCCGGCGAGGCGACCCCGCGAGAGCCGGCGGGAGCTGGGGCCGTCAGCGGACGAAGGCGTCGACTGCAACGGCGACGAACACCAGCATCAGATAGACGTTCGACCAGCCGAAGAACTGGATCGCGCGCCGAGGTGACGGCTCTCGCACCAGGGCGAACGCCCGGATTACGAACACGGCGCCGAGGATGAAGACGGCGATGGCGTATACACGGCCGACCTCGTTCGTGAGCGTCATCGCGAAGGTGAGTGCCACGGTGATCGTCGCGTACGCGGCGATGCGGCGCGTCGTCAGTTCGACGCCGTGGACGACGGGGAGCATCGGTACGCCCGCGGCGGCATAATCGTCGCGGTACTTGAGCGCGAGAGCCCAGAAGTGCGCCGGCGTCCAGAAGAACACGATCGCGAACAAGATCCAGGCAGGCGCAGCGAGGTCGTTGCGCACCGCGGCCCAGCCGACGAGGGCAGGGACCGCGCCCGCCGCGCCGCCGATCACGATGTTCTGTACGGTTCGAGGCTTGAGCCAGAGCGTGTACACGAAGACGTAGAACAGCGTCGCCGACAATGTGAGCGTCGCGGCGAGAAGGTTGGCGACGCTTGCGAGGAGCGCGAACGCCAAGACGTTCAAGATGATGCCGAACGCGAGCGCGCGCGCCGGCACGATCTCACCCTGCGGCAGCGGGCGGTTGTGCGTGCGCCGCATGAGCTGATCGCGGTCGCGCTCGATCCAGCAGTTGATGGTGTTCGCGCCACCGGCCGCGAGCGCGCCGCCGACGACGACCGCTGCGACGAGACCGATCGCAGGCATCCCGTGCTGGGCGAGCAGCATGGGCGGAACCGCCGTGACGAGCAACAACTCGATGACTCGCGGCTTGGTCAGCCGGAAATACGCACCGAAGGTCGCGAGCAGCGGCCGCGGTTGCGGCCGCACGTCCAGGGGGAGTGTCGACTCGAACATCGCCGGCACGAATCTATCGGCTGCGCGGTGCGCTCATCCCACCACGATCTTGCCGACCATGCCGGCCGCGGCATGACCGTCGATCGAGCACTTGAAGCTGTAGGTGCCCGCCTGAAGATTCACTGTGCCCGTCGCCGTCCGATCGTTCGTCGTCACCTTGATCTCGAAGTTCTTGGACGGGATCGTGAACGTGTGCTCCTGGCTGCCCTTGTCGTGCAGCGTGACCGTCAGCGGTCCGGGTGATGCGTCGATGGTCTTGACGTCGAAGTTGTACGGGTCGGACGCATTAACGTCGATCTTGCCGTTCACAGCCGTCTTGGTCGCGTTCGAGCCGGAACCGCTACCGCCGCACGCGGCGAGGACGAGGCCGGCCGTCGCGACGACGATCGGGAGATGCCGGCGTCGGCCCCGGCGCCGGCGACTGGCCACTCGACTGGACAATGCGAGCCTCCCGGAGCGCCGATCTCGCGGCTGATCGTTCGGCTGACGATAGCGGCGGCGCCCCCCGGTTTCCGGTATCGAGAGTGGTCCGGGGCTGCCTGCGGGCCCGCACAGCTAGCCTGCGCGCAATGTCCGACGGAGCCGACGAAAAGCACTCGATCCGTATGGTCGCCGACCGCCTGCTGGTGGTCGAGTCCAAGGAGGCCGGTGAACGCAAGTCCCGGGCCGGCATTCTCATTCCCGCGACCGCCGACGTCAGCCGCCGTCTCGTCTGGGCGGAGGTTGCCGCAGTCGGGCCCACCGTGCGGACCGTCGAAGCGGGGGACACCGTGCTGTTCTCGCCTGATACCGGTTTCGAGGTCGAGATCCAGGGCGAGGAGTATCTGATCCTGCGCGAGCGAGACGTGCACGCGGTCGCATCCCCTCGCGCCGAGGGCGGCACGGGGCTCTATCTGTGATCGATCCCGCGACGGCGCTCCGCCTCGACGGGAAGGTCGTGCTCGTGACGGGGGGCACCCGTGGCATCGGCCGCGCGATCGTCGAGGCGAGTGCCGCCGCCGGTGGCGACGTCGCCGTCGTGGCCCGCAAACCGGCCGAGTTGGAGGAGACGGCTGCCGCGGTGACCGCACTCGGAGCGCGGGTCGCGACCTTCACGGGCTCGGTGGGTGATCCTGACGTCGCCGACGCGGCCGTCGCGGCAACGATCGACCAGCTCGGGCGCTGCGACGTCGTCGTCAACAACGCGGCGATCAATCCGGTCTTCGGGCCGCTGATGGAAGCCGACCTCGGCGCGGTCGCCAAGGTGCTCGACGCGAACATCGTGGGACCGTTGCGATTCGCCCGTTCGGCGTGGCACCGGTACATGCGGGAGCACGGAGGGGTGATCCTCAACGTCGTTTCGGTCGGCGGGATGCGCCCCGGACCTTTCATCGGCGCGTACAACGTGTCGAAGGCCGCGCTGATCCACCTCACCCGCCAGCTCGCCCAGGAGCTCGCGCCGAGCGTGCGCGTGAACGCAATCGCACCCGCGCTCGTGAAGACCGACATGGCTCGCGCGCTGTGGGAGCCCAACGAAGAGGCCATGGCGCGCTCGCACGCGCTCGGACGTCTCGGCGTCCCGGACGACATCGCCTCGGGCGCGCTGTTCCTGATCTCGGAGGCTTCGTCGTGGCTCACCGGCGAAGTGCTGGTCGTCGACGGCGGTGCCGGCGTCAGTCTCCGCTGACGAGTGATCACCGCGCGCACCGTTGCCGCCCAGGTCGGCACGCTCACAACCCATAGGGACGCCTCAGCTCCCAGACTGTTGGGTCAGGTGGGGTCGGGACCGCCGAGGTCGTCGGGATCATCCGGGTCGAGGTCGTCGGGGTCGATGTAGCGGATGCCGACCCGGTG
>DATJAA010000315.1:0-2386 GCA_035516815.1 Acidimicrobiia bacterium
CGTACGCGATCGAATCGAACGAGGGCGCCGCGATCACGGTCGTCCCCGCTGCGCAGGCATCGTTCTCGGACACAGTCACGCTTCTCGACCGTGCTGCCTGCACGCCGGTCGCCACCCCCGGTCGGTTCGAGTACCGGTTCACTTCGAGCGATCCGGACGTCGTGGCCGTCACGGCGATGCCGTGTCCCCCGGGTCTGCCGGCCGATTACTGCCCGTTCCACACATACTTCGATCTGACTGCGAAGACTCCTGGAGCAGCCCGCGTGCACGTGGTGGCGATCGACGTCCGGACCGCAGCCACGGTCGCGCAGACCGACGTGCGCGTCACCGCGAAACGGTGATCGGCGCGGCTTGACCGGGCGGTCAAGGCCGCACGACACTGCTCACATGGCCATTGACTTCAGCCTCTCCCCCGAGCTCGAGGACATCCGCAACCGCGTACGCGCCCTGGTCGACGAAGTCGTGCGCCCCATCGAGAAGCGTTGGGACCGCAATGATCGCAAGCAGCTCATCGACGGCATCATCGAGATGCGCACCGCGGCGCGCGAGCGCGGGCTGTGGCTCCCGCACATGCCCGAGGAGTGGGGCGGTATGGGGCTCGGGCACGTCGAGCTCGCAATGGTGCAGGCCGAAGCGGCGCGCACGAGCTTCGGACCGTTCGCGATCAATGCGCAGGCGCCCGATGAGGGCAACATGCACACGCTGTTGCACTGGGGTACCGAGGAACAGAAGCAGAAGTATCTGAAGCCTCTATGTGACGGAACGTCGGCGTCGTGCTTCGCGATGACCGAGCCCGAGGTGGCCGGCTCGGACCCGACATTGATCAAGACGTGGGGCTACCCCGACGGCGACGAGTGGGTCATCAGCGGGCACAAGTGGTTCATCAGCAACGCGCACCGCGCCCGCTTTGCGATACTCATTGCGCGTACCGAGCAGGAGCCCGACATCCCGCAGGCCGCAAATACGGCGTTCATCGTCGACCTTCCCTCCGACGGCTGGACGGAAGTGCGCGAGGTCGAGACGATGCACGGGCCGGGAGGTCACTCCGAGATCCGCATCGAAGACCTACGCGTGCACAAGGACCAGATGCTCGGCGGCCGGGGCCAGGGCCATCTGCTCGGTCAGTACCGCCTCGGGCCCGCACGGCTCGCGCACTGCATGCGTTGGATCGCGCAAGCCGAGACCGCGCTCGACATGATGGTCGACCGTTCGCTCAACCGGTACTCGCACGGATCGCTGCTCGCGGAGAAGCAAGGCATCCAGTGGATGATCGCGGAGTCGACGATCGAGCTGTACCAGTGCAAGCTCATGGTGCTGCACGCCGCGTACAAGATCGATCGCAAGGAAGACTTCAAGAGCGAGGTCTCGATGACGAAGCACTTCGTCGCGAACGCGCTCAACCGCATCATCGATCGAGCGATCCAGGTCCACGGCGCGCTCGGCTACTCGAAGGACACGCCGCTCGCCGACATGTTCCTGCATGCGCGCTGGGCACGCTTCGCCGACGGAGCCGACGAGATCCACTTGATGCGAACCGCCGAACGTGCGATCTCCGCGTACCGAGACCACGGATCGACCTCCGCGGCAACTGGCAACCTTCCGCTATGACTCCCGCGCGTCCATAAGCAGTTCGACGTGACGTGGGAACCGGAGCTCGACGAACTGGCGCGACGTTCCGAGCTCGCGCGCCGCATGGGCGGCGAGGAGAAGGTCGAGCGTCATCACGCCCAGGGACGGCTCACGGTGCGCGAGCGCATCGACGCGCTGCTCGACACCAACTCTTTTCACGAGATCGGCGCGCTCACCGGTCGGGCATCGTACGAAGAGGACGGAGCTCTCATCGACGTGACCCCCGCGAACTTCGTCATGGGCCGCGGTTGCATCGACGGCCGACCCGTCGTCGTCGGCGGTGACGACTTCACCGTGCGGGGCGGCGCGGCGGACGCGTCGATCTTCCAGAAGCAAGTTCATGCCGAACGACTCGCTCACGACCTCCGCATGCCGATCGTGCGCCTCGTCGACGGATCGGGTGGTGGCGGCTCTGTGAAGTCGTTGGAAACCGAGCGCCGATCGTTCGTACCCTTCAACCCCGGCTGGGAGCACGTCGTCGCGAACCTCGCAACCGTTCCGGTCGTGTCGTGTTGTCTCGGCTCGGTCGCGGGTCTGGGAGCCGCGCGCGTCGTGACGAGCCACTACAGCGTGATGGTGAAGGGGACGTCGCAGCTGTTCGTCGCGGGCCCGCCGGTAGTCGCGCGGCTGGGCGAGGAGGTCGACAAGGAAGGTCTCGGCGGCAGCGCGATACATACCCGCAACGGCGCCGTCGACGACGAGGTCGCGACCGAGGCGGATGCGTTCGCGCGCGCACGGCAGTTCTTGTCGTATCTGC
>DATJAA010000316.1:0-13908 GCA_035516815.1 Acidimicrobiia bacterium
GGCGACGGCAGGCCGTACGACTGCCGCAGCTTGCCGTGCCGGTGCCAGACCCGTTGCGGCCCGTTCACGTCGTCGCACATCGGGAGCATCTCGCGGTGAATTCCCTGAACGTGGTAGGTCTCGCTGAAGCCGTCGATGAGCGTCTTCCAGTTGCACCGCGCCGGTACCGAGGCGGCGGCGGTGCAGTGGAACTCGTCGAGCCGGGCCCAGCCGGAGTCGTCGACGACCTCGTTCAGGAAGTCGGCGAGCGGCTCCGCGTCGAGGTCGAGGTTGACGAAGACGAGCGGGCCCCACGTGTCGACCCGCACCGGAACCAGTGCCGTACCGGAGGTCTCCGAGTCGAGGACGCCGAATTCCTTGCGCGACGGGACCTCGCGCAACCGGCCGTCGAGGTCGTACGTCCACCGGTGGAACGGACAGCGGATCTCCGCCAGTCCCTCGCCGGTGCCCTCGCACAGTGCGCTACCACGATGGCGGCACGCGTTCTGGAACGCGCGGAGGACGCCGTCGGCGCCCCGGATGAGCAACACAGAGAGTGGTCCCACGCGTAGCTCGTGGAAGTCGCCCGGCTGCGCGACGTGGTCGAGCGAGCAGGCGAATTGCCATACGCGCGGCCACAGTCGATCGTGCTCGAGCGCCGCAAACGATTCCGATGTGTAACGGAAGGCCGGGATGGTGAGTGCCAAGCCGGCATGGTCGCGTCTCCCGGACCCTCCGGCAACCCGGAAGGTTCCCGCGGGTGTCGGCGAGTGACAGCTTTGCTGAACGTTCGCGAAACCCCTGACCCTTCTTCGGATCGACAGACGTGCACAATGTCCGTACGCTTCGGCCCGTCTAGCGACTCGGGGGAGAAAAATGCGGCTGCGTTGGTGTGTCCTCGCGACGGCTTTGGTTCTGGTTGCCACTGCGTGTGGCAGTAGCGGTGGCGGAGGAGGGAGCAACAACGCCGGAGGTCTCGGCGCGACGACGCCCACGACGGCCGCGAATGCCGCGTGCAAGTCGGCCCAGCTGACGAGCCCCGAGGTGGGTGTCACGCCGAGCACGATCACTGTCACGGTCATCGCCGACGTACAGAACGGGTTCCGCCCCGGGCTCTTCAAGGGTTCCTGGGACGGTGTGAAGGCGTGGGGCGACTACATGAACTCGCAGGGCGGGCTCGCGTGCCGCAAGGTTGTGGTCAAAGAGGCCGACTCCAAGCTCAGTCCCACCGACGCGAACAACGCGATGATCGCGGCCTGCGGAGACTCGCTCGCCACCGTCGGCACCACCGCGCTCTTCTTGCAGAACGTGAGCGCGATGAACAACTGCAAGGACAAGACGGGTAAGGCGACCGGTCTCCCCGACATCGCCGAGCTGCAGACCGAAGTCGCGCAACAGTGCTCGCCGGTTTCCTTCGCGACACTGCCGACCGGCTCGTCCTGCCCGTACAGCGGCACGGGGCCCCGCACGTTCCACGTCGGCTACACGCAGTACGACTACTACTTCAAGAAGTACGGCGCGACGGCGCTGCACGGCGTGTTCGCCATCCCGAAGGACACGCAATCGACGATCGATTCGACGATGCCGATCTACCGCGCCGAGAACCGCATGGGCATCAAGAGCGACCAAGAGTTCGGTATGAGCGGTACCGCGATCCAAACCGACTACACGCCGCTCGCCCAGGCGATGATCGCCGACAAGTCGACCTACGCGCGCAACGGACTCGACTACAAGGGCACCGTGCTCGAGCGCAAGGAGGCGCAGGTTCAGGGAGTCAACACGGTCAAGGTCTGGGACTGCTCGGTGCAGTGCTACGACAAGCGTCTGATCCAAGAGGGCGGGAGCGCCGTCGAGGGTCAGTACGTGTGGCTGAACTTCCTCCCGTTCGAGGACAGGGGCTCGAACGCCGACCTGGACGCGTTCTTGAAGTACGACAAGTCGCCCGACGGCTTCGGCGCCCAGGCGTGGATCGCGGGTGAGATCTTCGCCCGGGCCGTGAGCGACACGATGAAGGCGAACAACAACGACCCGAACTCCATCACGCGAGCCAACCTGCTGAAGGCCCTGCGCAACATGCACGACTTCAACGCGAACGGCATGACGCCGACCATCGACGTCGGCCGGCAGATGGGCAGCACGTGCCTGGTCGGCATGCAGGTGCAGAACGGTAAGTTCGTCCGTATCGACCCGGTCAAGCCCGGCACGTTCGACTGCGACAACAACAAGCCGCCGATGACACTGACGATCGACGCGGCGGCGGAGTACCACGGCTAGCTCGAACTCGGCACTCCCGCGAAGGAGACAGGCGTGTCCCAACGGTGGTCGAACCTGCTGGTGTGGGTTGGGACCATCGCGTTCGTCCTCGTCGTCAGCAAGGAAGCGTGGGCCGGGAACCCGGTAACCGGCACGAGCCTGCTCAACATGTTCGTCCTGGCGTTGCCCACCGCAGGCATCATCGCGATGTCTGCGAGTGGGCTCGTCGTGGTGTACACGACAACCGGCGTCTTCAACTTCGCGCAGGGCGCCATCGGGATGTTCCTCGCGTACGTCGACTGGGAGCTGGCGGTCCAACACGGTTGGCCGCAGGCGATCGCGATCCCGCTCGTGGTGCTCGTGATCGCGCCGATCTTCGGTATCGCGCTCGACCGGGCGATCATGCACCGGCTGCAGGGCAAGCCACTCGTGGTGCAACTGATGATCACGGTCGGTCTGATGTTCGCGTTGATCGGGCTCGCGAACATGCTCTGGAACCAGAACAACGCGCACTCCATGCCGTTCCTCTTCGGCGGGCACGGCTTCCATATCGGGGACGTCTTGCTGACGTGGCACCGGTTCATCACGATCATGGTCGCGGTCGGTCTCGCGATCGGTTTGCGCCTGCTGCTCTTCCGAACCCGCATCGGTATCGCGATGCGAGCAGTCGTCGACAATCGCGAGCTCGCCGCGCTCGGCGGTGCCCGCTCGACGGTCCTGTCGAGCTTCGCGTGGGCACTCGGCTGCTCGCTGGCCGCCCTCGCCGGCATTCTCATCGCCCCCGAGACCGCCGACATGTCGCCCACGGTTCTGACCTTGCTCGTCATCACCGCGTTCTCGGCCGCCGTCGTCGGCCGGCTGCGCAGCCTCCCACTCACCTACCTCGGCGCGCTGATTCTCGCGCTGGCCTCGCAGTACATCGACTCGTTCCTGAAGTTCTCCGACCGCTGGACGAACGTTCCCGATGCGGTGCCGACGATCATGCTCTTCATCGTGCTCTTGTTGTTGCCGCGAGCCGAGATCCAGTTCGCGCGGATCGGACAGGTCCGCCGGATCGAGCCGGTGTCGTCTGTCCGTGACACCGCGATCGGCATGGTGTTGCTCGTGGCGTTCGTGGCGTTGCTCAGCTCGTTCTTGTCGAAGACGAACCTGAACCTCTTCGGCCTCGGTGTCTGTACCGCGCTCGCGGCACTGTCGCTCGTTCCCCTCACGGGCTGGGCCGGCCAGGTCTCGCTCGCACCGTTGGCGTTCGCCGGAATCGGTGCGGTCGCGTACGCGCGCCTCGGCGGCGCACACGGGAGCATCTGGGCCGTGTTCCTCGCCGCGCTGGTGACGGTTCCGGTCGGCGCCTTGCTCGCCTTCCCAGCCATGCGGCTGCAGGGTCTCTACCTCGCGCTCGCGACACTCGCGTTCGCGGCGATGGTCGAAGCGGTGTTCTATACGCAGCCCTTCGCCGTCGGGCCCGCGCCGCGCACCGTCGAGAGCGTGCACCTGTTGGGAATGGACTTCAGCTCGCCGCGGTCGTTCCTGATGCTCGTCACGGTCGTCTTCGGGTTATGTGGCATCGGCATCGTCGCGTTGCGCCGGAGCCCCTTCGGCCGCCGGCTCGTCGCGCTTCGCGACAGCGAAGCGGCCTCGGTCACCGTCGGCGTGAACGTGCTGGAAACGAAGCTGGCGGTGTTCTGCCTTTCCGCGGGCATCGCGGGGTTCTCCGGTGCGTTCTTCGCGATGAACGCCGGAGTGCTGAACGGCTCTACCGGTTTCACGATGATCGCGGGACTCCCGATCGTCCTCGCGCTCGTGATCGGCGGGGTCGGGTTCGCGGCCGGCGCGCTGTTCGCGGGCGTGTTCGGGGTCTTCACCGTGCTGATCCAGAACAACTGGCACATCTCCCTCTGGATCGGCATCACCTACCTCGCTCCGGGTCTCGCGGTCCTGGGGATCATCCAGAACCCGTCCGGCGCGGTGATTCCCATGGGAGAGGGCTTCGCGCGCTTGCTGCCGTGGCGTCACGACGCCCGTAAGGCGTACGAAGAGATGGCCGCTGCGAATGCGGAGCCCGAAGTCGGCGCACTCGGCCTCGAACGACCCTTCGAAGAGGCCGACGTGTTGCGCGTCGATCGCGAGTTGGGGATCAGCAACGACGTGCCGCGCGTGGCCGCGCCGGTCGGGAGTGGTTGAGTGGCGCTCCTCGAGATCGCCGAGGTCTCCGTCCAGTTCGGGGGACTGCTGGCGGTCGACGACGCGTCCTTGTCGGTGCCCGAGGGCTGTGTCACCGGATTGATCGGTCCCAACGGCGCGGGGAAGACGACGCTGTTCAATGTGATTACCGGGCTGCAGACGCCGACGCGCGGCCGCGTCATGCTCGATGGCAACGACGTGACCCGCCGCCGGCCCTATCGCCGCGCGCGCGCGGGCATCGCACGCACATTCCAGCGGCTCGAGGCCTTCGGGAGTCTCACCGCGCGCGACAACGTGCTCGTCGCGCTCGAGATGCGTCGGCGGTGGGCAACCAAGCGTTACGACGCGGGCAGCATCGCCGACGAGATCCTCGCCCGGGTCGGCATTTCGCGCGTCGCCGACACGCGCGTCGAGGCCTTGCCGACCGGAAGCGCGCGGCTGGTGGAGCTCGCGCGTGCTCTCGCGACCGATCCGAAGGTGTTGCTCCTCGACGAGCCTTCCTCCGGACTCGACGAGCAGGAGACGGACGCGCTCGGCACGCTGCTGCACGAGCTGACCGCCGGCGGTCTCGCAGTCCTACTCGTCGAGCACGACATGCCGCTCGTCATGGAGGCGTGCAGCTACATCAGCGTGCTCGACTTCGGCCGCGTGATCGCGCGCGGCACGCCGGCCGAGATCCAGGCGGACCCGTCGGTGCAGCGCGCGTACCTCGGTACTGCGAAGTCGGCGTCGTGACCACTGTCGACGCAGTCCCGGCCGAGGCGGCGGTTGCTACACCGGTGATGCAACTCGCCGCGGTACGGGCGGGCTACGGACGCATCGACGTGTTGCACGGTATCGATCTGGATCTGCTCGCGGGCGAGGTCTTCGCGCTGCTCGGCCCCAACGGCGCCGGGAAGTCCACGACGCTGTCGGTCGCGTGTGGCGCGATCACGCCGAGCTCGGGCGGGCTCTTCCTGTGCGGCCGCGACGTCACCGGCGTCTCGGCCGACGCGCTCGCCCGCGCGGGCGTCTGCCTCATACCCGAGGGTCGCGGCATCTTCCCGAATCTGACGGTTGCCGAGAATCTCCGGATGGCGACGTACACGGGGCGTTCGTACCGCGATGTCCTCGAGGTCGCATTCCTGCAGTTTCCCCGGCTCGGCGAGCGGCGCAAGCAGACCGCGGGAACCATGTCGGGCGGCGAGCAGCAGATGCTGTCGATGGCCCGCGCGCTTGCGACCGAACCCGCCGTGCTCTTGATCGACGAGCTCTCCATGGGCCTCGCCCCGATCATCGTCGAAGAGCTGTACGAGCACGTGCGGCAGATCGCGGCGGCCGGGCTGTCGATCGTGATCGTGGAGCAGTTCGCGCACGAGATCCTGGGCCTCGCCGACCGGGCCGGCATCATGCTGCACGGGCGCCTGGTGCACACCGGGCCGCCCACGAACATCGCGGGCGAGCTCGCAGACGCGTATCTTGGCGCCGAGCACACGGCCCCGGTCGTTTCACCCGAATGAGGAGTTCCCAGCCATGAACGACGAGAACACCGGCGCCGGCGGCACGATGTCGTCGTCGCGCTTGGCGCAGTTCGAAGAAGAGGTCGCGAAGCTCAAGGTGACGGGTGGTGGCGCGAACCCGGAGCGGCTGGGCGCGCAGTGGGGGATCGGCATCACCATCCTCGGTTTCGTCATCGCGATCATCTCGTGGTGGAGCGCGCTCGACGCGCCCGGCGACGGTACCGGGACGCCGACGATGCTGCGCGCGGAGATCTTCGGCGCGATCGGCGTCGGCCTCGCCATCGTCGGCATCGTGATCTGGGCGCGGAACTCGCTGACGCGATACCTGCGCTACTGGATCATCCGGCTCGTGTACGAACAGCGGGAACAGACCGAGCAGCTGGTCCAGGCGCTCCGCGACGGCAAGTAGCGCGGATCAGCGGATCGGCACGGTGAACACTGCCGGCGTGTCGACCAGGTTGCCGTCGATCAGCTGCTCGACCTCGATGAGCATCTGATACGTCCCGGGCTCGGTGATCACGGCGTTGCTCGTGAGGAAGTGGTTCGGGCCCGCGCGCACGAGGTTCCCCGGAACGGTCGTGCCGTCGCTCTTGGTGAGCTTCGCCGTCATGTCGCGAACCGGGAGATCCGCTCCTTTCGGCGTGAGCGTGTAGACGTGGATTTCGTTCACCCCGACGCGCGCCGGATCGACGGTCGCCTGGACCGTCATCGCGCTCTGGCCGCTTCCGGCGCCGACCGAAGCCGAGAACAGCTTCGGAGCGAGCACGGTGCGAGCCGGTTGTGCGTTGACAAGGACGGCCGTGACCGCGAGCACCGTGATGCCCAGCAGAACCTCGCCGCCGACGGAACCACGGAGGCTTCGGACGGTTCGCTCGTCGATCGCGGCGACCGCGGTGTCGGGTGCGTCGAGTGGCGCGGCGCGCCGCTTGTGCACGATCGAGCGACTCACCGCCGCGAGGCCCACCAACCCCGCGACGAGCCCGATCTTCACGAGGAGGATGTTGCCGTAGCTCGTGTGGAGGTAACCGTCGATGGTGAACCCGACTTGTCGCCACGACGCGAAGATGCCGGTCGCGACCAGCACGACGACACAGGTCAACCCCAGGCGCGAGAACGTCGTGAGCGCACGGCGTACGCCGCCGCTGAATCCCCCGCTGATCGCCGCAACGAACAACGCCGCGAGCCCGCCCAACCACACACTCATCGCGAGGACGTGCAGGGTGTCGAAGATCACCGCGAAGAACGTCCAGTTGCCGGTCGCGGCATGGCCGGCATAACCCGGCGTCGCCGCGAGCAAGACCGCGACGATCGACGCGACGACGATCCACCACAGGGGAGCCGCGCGGGTTCGCGTTGATCTCGAGAGGAACGGCAACAAGACCAGCGCGGCGACGAGTAACAGGAGTCGGACCTCGGCCACGTGACCGAACCGAGTGTGCAGGACGTCGTGTACAACGGCCCACCGCACCGCGTCGCCGATCCCCGCGCCGGCCGCGTAGGGGCCCTGCAACATCACCGCCGCGACCGTGGCGAGCGCGAGCAGTAGCCAGCCGAGCCACATCAAACGGCGGGTCGATCGGGCCGCGCTCGTTCCCGCGACGATCAGGACGAGGAAGACCCCCCCGCCGATCAGCAACGCGAGCCCGGCGAACACGACAACGCGGGCCGCGCCGAACGCGACACCGACCGTCGTGCTGCTGGCCGCGTTCGTCTCGGTAGCGCAGCCGTTGACACTCGGCGGCGCGCCCGCGCCGATGCGGAACGAGTACGTCCCCCCGACCGGATGCGAGTCGGCGGAGATGACGCGCCACGCCACGAGATATACGCCCGGGGCGAGGTTCGGGATCGAGACGACCACGATGTGGCCGCTCGTCTTGGCATGCGTCGGCGCTCCGGTGGTGATCCGCTTACCGGCGCACGTATAGACGCGCACGGCTCCGAAAGAGACCTCGACGTTCTCGTTGAAGGTCAACGACAGTTGTGGCGGTGAGACGGCCACTACGCCGTCCTTGGGCGGGTCGGTGCTCTGCAGGATCGCGTGCGCGAACGCGGGCGCGGCGGTACCGATGACGAAGATGGCCGCGAGAACAGGCACGACGCAGATCCGAGCTAGGCGGCCTGCCTTCGTACGCCCGCTGCTCATTCCTTCGTTACCTTACGAGGGCCTCGTGACATTGCGAGGCTCCGACCCGGGACCCAACATTGCGAGGTCCCGGCGGCCCGGGACCTGTGGAGGCCGACGGAACGCGCGGTACCTGTTGCGCCGGGCGCGCGCCCTAGCGTGGGAGTCGTGCGCCGACGGGTCCTGGTGCGGTTCGCGGCCATCGCCGCTGTGGGTTCCGGAGCGCTCGCGATGGTGGCACTGACTGCTACGCCGGCGGCGGCGCACACGATCTCCGGCCCGCGGGCGTCGAATTACCACAGCCACATCGTTTCCATGACCCCGGAGGTTCCGGGGATCACGGGAAGGGTCCTCGACCTCGGGAACAAGTTCGAGCTCACGAATCGCACTCCGACCGAGATCACCGTGCTCGGGTACGAGGGCGAGCCTTACCTGCGTATCGGACCGAACGGGGTCTTCGAGAACTTGCATTCGCAGGCGACGTACGTCAATCGCACCCGGCTCGGCGGGACCGTCCCCGTCGGGGTCGATACCTCGCCGACGGCGCCGCCGGAATGGAAGAAGCTGTCGGACGGCCACTCGTACCGGTGGCACGATCACCGCATCCACTGGATGAGCACGCAGCCACCGCCGACGGTCGCGGCGGCTCCCGGGGACTTCCAGCATCTCTCGACGCAACGGATCACGTTTCTCTACAACGGCAAACCGGTGGTCATCGCGGTCGCGCTCGATTGGGTCCCCGGTCCGAGCGGCCTTCCGTGGATCGTCCCGATCATCGCACTGTTCGTGCTCGGGCTCGCGAGCGCGCTCGCGCCGAGAGCGTGGCGGCTCTTGGCGGTTCTCGTCGTCGTGCTGGTTTGCGTCGACATGGCCCATGCGATCGCGTTCGAGATCCCGCGAGCCGGCACGAATGCTGCGAAGGTCGTTCAGTTCTTCGCGGAGAACTTCGTGTCGGTCGCGGTGTGGCTCGCGGCCATCCCGACGGTCATCGCGCTGTGGCGCCGCCGGATCGAGGCGCTGTACGGCGTCGTGTTTGTCGGGCTCCTGGTGGCCCTGGTCGGAGGCGTCAGTGATCTTTCGGCGCTCTGGAAGTCGCAGCTCCCCGACGCGGGTCCGCCGTGGCTGATGCGGGTACAGGTGGTCGTCGCGCTCGGTCTCGGAAGCGGCCTCGCCGTGGGGGCGCTCGTGCGCATGTTCCGAAGCCGGAAGCCCACCGAGCCCGAGGGGAACGGACAATGGCTCTCGCTACTGGTCGCGGGTCTGTCCGACGCGGAGCTGGCACGGATCGTGCGCGAGCTCGACGCCGACGACGTGTTGGAGGTCGCGCTGCGTGAGCTGGCAATCCGCGCCCGCCCGGTCGCGAGCGACCTCTCGTCGGGATCGGTCGCCTTCGTCGTCCGCGACCAGCCCGAACCGGTGGTCTGGTCGCTCGTCGGAGCCGACGATGCGGGCTCCGGTCTGCGGGCTCGCCGCGGCCGGGTCGAGCCGGTCGCGCTCGAAGTCGACGCGCCGTTCCCGGTACTGCTGCAACTGCTCGCCGGCACCCTCTCACTCGAGGATGCAACCGCGCGGGCGCTGATCGCAACCGGGGGCGATGCCGTGCTGCTTCACCGCCTCGCGCCGTATCTTCCGGAGACCGCCTCGCTCAGAGACCAGTTGGAGGACCCGGCGTCCGCGCCTTGAATTGTGCGAGCCGGGCGCGCAGCTCGTCCTCGCGTACGTTCGCGCCGCTGCCATCCCCGTGCTCGTCATCTCCGTCGCCGTCCTCCTCCTCTTCTTCTTCTTCTTCTTCGTACCGGGGCATCCATCGGGTGCGCGCCAGACGTGCACCCGCCGCGATCACGCCGACCGCGACCAGGGCGATCCCGGCGATCGTCGTCGCCGAAGGTCCGCCGGCACCGCCGCCATTCGACGGTGGCTTCACCCCCGCGTACACGAACTGATCGAGGATCCGGTCGGTTGCATTGCTCGGGTCCGGCGTGGTGCGCGCCACGACGGTTCCGTCCGCGGTGCGTTGCACCACCGGGATGCCGAAGGATCCGCGGGCCGGGGCGGTGACGCCGAGTGAGAAGTATTCGCACGTGAACCGCTCGATCGGACCGCCCCGGTATCGCAGGGTCGACCCCTTGCGGGTGACGGTCCAGCCCGGTTTGGCATCGACCCGGTTCAGCAGTAGACCAGAAGGGACGTCGATCTCGACGTCGGGGACGGTGGCGTTCTCGACGGTGACGCCGACGTCGATCGTCGCCGGCTGATCGACCAAGATCAGAGCCGCAATCGGGCAGATGTGGGCGGCCGCCGGTGTGATGCCGACCGCCAGGAGGCTCGCGGTTGCGAGGGCCGCGCCGAGCGCGAGGAAGGCCAACCGGCGCACGCGCCGCACGCTATCGCCGGGGCGTGACGGGCCCGGCGGCCGCCCGCGGTCGCGGCAGTCCGGTCGGTACGCTCGTATCGTGAGAAATCGACTCGTACTGCCCCTCTCGGTCTCGCTGGCGCTGGCCCTGACCCTCGCCGCGTGCGGCTCGAGCGCCAAGCCCGGCGCAACGCCTCCCCCGTCGACTTCGGCGACGGCCCCGTCGACGAGCGGCGATCCCAACAAGCCGGCGACGAACGTACCGTCCGTGTCGGCGAAGATGATCTGCGAGTCCGAGGCCAAGAACGACATCTACACCGAAGCGACGGGCGTGCGCACGATCTCGGCGTTCAAACCCACATGGGTCGACCACGTCTACTCGTGCAACTACGTGTACCCGAGTGGCGAGGTGATGACGCTGTCGGTCAAAGAGCTGTCGAACGAGGCGGAGACCACGGCGTACTTCGACATGCTCGCCCAGAAGCTCGGCAAGACGAAGGACCAAGCCGGGATCGGGCAGGGTGCGTTCTCGGTGAAAGATGGTTCGATCGTCGTGCGCAAGGACTACAAGGTCCTCCTCGTGGACGTCTCGAAGCTCCCTGCGAACTTCGGTGTTCCGTCCGACACGCGCTCGAACATCGCGATCAACGTCGCCGTCGCGATCCTGGGGTGCTGGACCGGCGCGTAGTGCGCGTCGCGCGCATCCCGCGCGCGGCCCCGGCTGAGGCTCTACGGTGTGGTTGCCGAATGTTCGGCGGCCCGGTCGACAATTCGTCAAGCCCGCGTACGATCTCCATCCATTGCGCCCCGACAGGCGTATCGTCGGTTCCGACGTCGGGACACGACGACACGGGACCTGGCGGCGTCCCAGCCAACCGCTCAGACACCCGGCCACGCGTGGTCGGACGCCCGCTCACCTCCGGCCGACCGGCCGGGGCGGACGTGGGTAGTCACAGGAGGCAATCGAAGTGTCCGTGCTCATGATCGTCGTCGTCGTGCTGGTGGCCGTGTTCGTCTTGTATGCCGTCGCGCAGTCGGTCCACGTCATCGGACCGGTCGAGATCGGATTGGTGCAGAAGCGCTTCTCGCTCCGCCGTTTGCCCTCCGACAATCCGATCGCGTTCCGCGGCGAGGCCGGGTACCAGGCGACGTTGCTCATGCCCGGCTTGCGGATCCGGCTGTGGCCGCTCTTCGGTGTGAAGAAGTTTCCGTGGGTACAGGTTCCCGCGGGGGAGATCGGCGTCGTCATCGCGCAGGTGGGCGCCCCCTTGCCGATCGGAGCAAAGAGTGCGAACTACAAGCCCGAGTTCGAGAACTTCTCCCAGTTGCAGTTGTTCATCGACGGCGGCGGGCAGAAGGGTGTTCAGCGCCCGGTCCTGACGCCCGGCACGCTGCTTCCGATACACCCGGTCGCGTTCATGGTCGTGACGTCCCGGAAGGTGTACGGGCTGCCGGTGTCGCCCGATCTGACCGAGCGTGCCCGCTCGACTGGTGGCGTGTTACGGCCGGATTCGTTCGGGCTCACGCCTGAACAGTTGCAGGTCGTCGTCATCGCGCCGCGCGGGCCGCAGGACATGATCGGCATCGTCACTACGCTGGAGGGCCCGCCGTTGCCGTCGGGCGACATCGCGAGTCGGCTCGGCGGATACGACGACATCGCGCGGATGGAATCCGGCACTGAGCAGCCGCAGGACTCCGAGGTCATCGAGGTGCTGATGGGCTCGAAGAACGACCTGCACAACAACTATCAGGACTTCCAGCGGTTCCTCGAGGCGGGCGGGCACATCGGTTTGCAGCACGATCCACTGCTCTACGGGGCGTACCTGTTGAACCCGTTCCTGACGCGAGTCGAGATGGTGCCGATGCTCATCGTCAACCAGGGCGAGGTCGCCGTGATCAAGTCGTACGTCGGCCTGCCGACGCTCGACACCTCGGGCGAGGAGTTCAAGTTCGGCTCCATCGTGCACCCCGGACACCGCGGGATCTGGAGCGAGCCGCTGCGGACGGGCAAGTACCCGATCAACCCACGCGTGTACGCGGCCGAGATCGTGCCGACGTCGATCTTGACGCTCAACTGGGCCGATGCGGTGTCGACCGCGCACAACCTCGACGCGCACCTGTCGCCGATCGAGGCCAAGAGCCGCGAAGGTTTCGTGTTCCGCATCGACCTGCAGGTCCAGATCCACGTCCCCGACACACGCGCACCCAAGGTGATCTCGATGGTGGGCACTATGCAGAACCTCGTCAACGAGGTGCTGCAGGCCGCGGTCGGCAACCACTTCCGCAACACGATCCAGGACCTCGAGGCGGTCCGTTTCATCGAAACGCGACCGGAAGTACAGGCCAGCGCGCTCGAGGCCATCCGCAGTTACCTCAACGCTTACGATGTCGAGACGAGAGGCGTCTACATCCAAGACGTCGATTTTCCCAAGGAGCTCGTCGAGGTCCTCACCAAGCGCGAGATCGCCAACCAGGAGAAGACGACGTACGCGGAGGAGGAGCGCGCGGAGATCGCGCGCATCGAGCGCGAGAAGGCGAAGGGGACGGCCGACATGCAAGCCCAGCTCGCGCAGTCGGCAGTAGGTATCGACATCAAGAACAACGAGGCACAGGCGCGCGAAGCGCAGGCCCGGGGCGAGGCGGCCTACGTTCGCCTCACCGGTGACGCCGAGGCGTCCAAGACGCAGGCGATCGGCCTCGCGGAAGCCGCCGCCACCGAAGCGCTCGGTCTGGCCCGGGCCGCGGGATTCCAGGCCCAGACCGAGGCACTCGGCCAGAGCGCGACCGCGCTCGTCGCGGTCGCCAACGCGGTCGCCGACGGGCACATCACGGTGGTCCCGGAGGTCCTGGTTGCGGGGGGCGGGGGCGCGATCGAAGGTCTGGCGGCCACGCTCATGCGCACCCTCGGCACGGGCGGGAACGGCACCCACAACGGCGCGCGGAACCTCGAGAAGCCGGCCGACCGCGTGGACGTCGACGTCGCGCCGGCCGACCCGGCTCCTGACAACGAGGCTCCGGCCCAGTAGCCCGCGCCCGCGTGCCGCGCCGCATCGCGTCGCGTGCAGCGAGCAAGGGCGCGCTACTGCGAGAAGAAGCAGGTGCCGTTGATGACCACCCCGGGGCACGGCTGACTCGGCGCGACGGTCGTGGTCGTCGTCGGCGGGTCCGGAGGCGGATCGGCGGTCGTCGTGGTGACGGGCACCGTCGTGGTGGTCGCCGGCGGATCGGCCGTGGTCGTGGTGACGGGCACCGTCGTGGTGGTCGTCGTCACCGGTTTCACGGTCGTGGTGGTCGTCGCCGGTCCGGGCCGCGGCGCGGGCAGCGTCGTGGTCGTGGTGGTGCCGGGCGCGGCCTTGCAGAACGGGAGGTGCCTGCGGCCGAAGAAGAAGTGGTGGTGGCGGCGGAAGTGACCGCCGTGGTGGTGACGGCGAGGACGGTGCGGCGGGAGCGGGACGCACTTCGGCGCTACCACGACATGAGGCGGCACCACGACGTGGGGCGGCACGAAGTGCGGCGGGAAG
>DATJAA010000317.1:0-2160 GCA_035516815.1 Acidimicrobiia bacterium
CCGGCCGTCACCGCTTCTGAGGGTAAGCACGAACCACACCAGTCACGCAAGCAAACGCACGTCACACCAGACACAAGATCCGTGCATGCGACAGGCACCGAGTCGCGGACGCGCGGAGACGCGGACGCGCGGAGACGCGGAGACGCGAAGTCCGGAGAGACCCCGGGAGACCGCGTCAGTTGGCGGGAGCGAGGATCGCGCCGATCCCTACGGTCGACGCGATCGTCATCGACCGAAGAAACCCGAGGGATCCAACGAGGTCGTCTCCAACTCGACCGCGTGCTTCGTTGCGAAGACCTCGCCGTACTCTCGGAGCAGGGCGACACGCCGCGGATCGGCGAGGTACGCGTCGAAAGCCTCGCGACCCGGGAACCACAGCAGGTGGACCTCCAGGGGAAGCACGTGGTCCTGTCCCTCGACGCGCCGGCCCCGGAAGGCGACCCGGGCCCCGTGGTCGGTGAGCAGGGCCAGCACCGCGTCCTCGTACTCCGAGGCGCGTTCGGCTTGCGCCGGCTCGGCGTAGCCGACGAAGCCGAGCAGGAAGGAGTGATCGCCGTCGGCCACAGCCGCTTTCTACCCGCTCCGCCTGCCCCGAGTGCTCAGGGGATGCGCTGCATCCAGTACAACGCGGCGCCGGCCGTGAGGATCGCGAGCACGAGTGCCAGCCCCACGAACCACTCCGTCCGATCGACCGGAACGGAATCGAAGCCGACCACCCGCCGGATCTGGTCGTAGACCGCGTTGAGCTCCTTGGCGGTCGTGGCCGTGAACGACTTGCCGCCGCTACCGGACGCGATCGCCGCCATGGTCTGCGGGTCGGCCGGGACCGGGACGGTCTCGCCCTGGATCGTGACCGTGCCCGTCGGCGTCCCGAACGCGATCGTGTCGATCGGAACCTTCGCCGCCTTCGCGGCCGCGGTCGCGTCCTGCACCGCCTGCTGCGGATCACCACCGTTGACGCCGATCGTCGGCGATCCATCGCTCATGAGCACGATCGCCCCGGGCGCCTTCTGGCCGTTGCTTCCGGCCGGCAGCGCCGCGATCGTGCTGAGCGACGTGTCGATCGCGGTTCCCGTCGCGGTCCCGCCGCCGATCGTCAGTGCGTTCACGCCCGCGAGCGCCTGTGCATGATCCGTGGTCGGCGCGACCATCAGCTGCGCGGTGCTGTTGAACGAGACCAATCCGATCTTCAGTCCGGACGGCAGCCCGTCGATGAAGCGGCGCGCCGCGGTCTGCGCGGCGACCAGCCGGCTCGGGTTCACGTCGGTCGCGGCCATCGAGCCGGACGTGTCGATGGTCAAGATGACCGTTCCGCGCTGACGCGGGACCTTGCGCGTACTGGTCGGCTTGGCAAAGCCGACGACGAGCGCCGACAGCGCCGCGAGCATCAGTACCGCCGACACGTGACGCTGCCAGCCCGGCCGGCGCGGCGCCACCGACGCGAGCAGATCGACGCTCGTGAACCGAACCGCGTACTTACGCCGCGATCGCTGGGCGACGACGTAGGCGATCAACAACAACAGCGGCGCGATCAGGATCGACAGCCGCCACGGATCCGCGAAGCTCACGACATACTCCTCAACCGCGTCGCGCCGGCGCGGAGCCGTTGCGACCGCGAGATGTGCCGGCGCAGACTCCTGCGCTCGGCGACGAACCGGACGATCTCGATCAACCAGTCGGACGACGTGGTCAGCACGAGGTGTTCACTGCCTGCTTCCCGGATACGGCGAGCGATCATCTCGTGACGGGTCCGCGCCGCGTCTGCATAGCGTTCGCGCAGCTTCGCCGAGTTCGATTGCACGTGGATGTCGCGTCCCGACTCGGTGTCGACGAGTGTGAGCATCCCGGCCGCCGGAAGCTCCAGCTCGCGCGGATCGACGATCTGCACACACAGGACCTGGTGCGCCAGCGCGAGGCGCGCAACCGCGTGCCACCACTCCGTCTGATCGAGGAAGTCGGAGATGATGACAACCTGCCCGCGGCGGGGCCGGGCGCGTTCCAGCGAGCGCAAGGTGCCGTCGAGGTCGGCGCGGTCACCCGACGCGGTCGTCCGGCGCGGAATGTCGTAGAGCCGCGAGAGCTGTGCCAGGAGTTGCGCGCGGGTGGAGGTCGCCTCGAACCGCACGACGTCGTCGCCACCTGCGACAAGGAGCCCGAAGC